>CAZDAO010000033.1:0-16636 GCA_964503015.1 uncultured Nocardioides sp.
CGTCAAGGTCGGCGACCTGTGGGAGCGCTGGTGCCGCTGGCGCGCCGAGGACGGGGCCGAGGAGATCTCCAAGAAGGCGTTCGGGCAGGCCCTGGACACCCGAGGCTTCGAGGACGGCCGCACCCGAGGCGCCCGGATCCGGCGCGGGATCGGCCTGCAGGACGACGACCAGGAGGCCCCAGGTGGCTGGTGACACACCCTTCCGTGACGCGTTTGACGCGTTCTCCTGTTCGTCCTACACGCACGCGCCAAGAAGTTAACCGGAAGTCACGTCACATGCGTCACCACCACACCCTCACCGACCCCCACCACGTCATCGAGACCGCCACCAGGAGGACCGCATGAGCCGCCGACACACCTACCGCGCGCTCGACCCCGACCCCACCCCCACAACCACCACCAGCGACCTGGACGCCGCCCTCGACTTCTTCACCGAGGCCGGCATCCCCATGTGGTTCGCCACCCGCATGCCCGACCCCTGGGGGTACTGGTACTGGCACCAGTGGCCCTCCGCCTGGGCCGAACACACCCTCGCCGTCGCCGAGACCGTCTGGCGCAACGTCGGAGCCCGCCTCTACGCCGCCCACCGCGACAAGGAGCTGCGCGACGACCTGCGCGACTGGCTGCTCGTCACCGCCGTCGAGTCCGCAGCCGCCTACACCCCCGACCCCTGGCACCCCGCCCCCGAACGCAAGTACGGCGCATGGCTGTACAAGCGCCTCAAGGAGCACGCCCGCTACCACTTCGCCGCCGTCGTCGGGCACGACAGCAACGGCCCGAAGTCCGGGGCGTCCGCCGAGGGCTACCGCCGCACCGGACCCTCGATCGAGGCCCAGGCCGAGCACGTCGCCGCCGGCGGCGCCGCCTTCACCCACCACGCCCTGTGGACGCGCCCCATCGAGCAGGGCGACCCCGCCTCGGTCATCATCCGCCTCGAGGAGCTCAACGAGCACGCCGACGACGCCGAGCGCCACGGCACCGGCGTCAGGTTCTTCTCCACCGCCCCCGCCTCCACGACGTGCCTGATGAACCTGTGCGACCGCCCCGTCATGGGCCGCGGCCTGTGCCAGAAGCACTACGCCTTCGAGCGCAACCGTGCCGTCGAGCGCGGCGACTGGCAGCCCTACCAGGCGCCCGAGGGCTGCGAGGTCGACGGCTGCGACGAGCCCCACTCAGCCCGCGGCCGGTGCGCCCGCCACTACCGCGACGCCCGCCCCACCTGCCCCGTCGAGGGCTGCCAGAAGAAGCAGGAGCGCATGGGGCTGTGCGCCCACCACTACGAGCAGCAGCACGCCCCCCGCTGCACCGTGGAGGGGTGCCAGACCATCGCCCGGGTGGAGGGCATGTGCCACCGCCACCACGCCGACCCCAGCCTGCCCCCCAGGGCCACCCCCCGAGGAGGTGTGCCAGCCCCCATCCCCTGCGAGATCCCCGGCTGCGACACACCCCACTACGCCAAGGGCCTGTGCAACAAGCATTACAAGGCCGAGCGTCGGGGGCGGATCCAGCGATGAGCAAGCACTCCAGCAGAGGCAGCCGATGGCAGGCCGTCCGCGCCCGCGTCCTCGCCCGCGACAACCACACCTGCGGCTACTGCGGCCGGGAAGCCACGACCGTCGACCACATCGTCGCCAAGGCCAACGGCGGAAGCGACGACGAGTCCAACCTCATCGCCTGCTGCACCAGCTGCAACGGCCGCAAGGGCGCCAAGGTCGTCGTCCGCACCGCCTACCACGACCCCGAATGGCTCACCCATGTCTGACCGCAGCCCGCTGACCTGCACGTTTCTAGCCGAGAGCCGCCCTCACCCCGCCTCACCTGCCTTTCGCACGGGCGAGGTCGAAATATCCGCCGGAAGGACCCGATGATGCCCAGGTCGATCAAGAAGACGTTCGCCTCTGCCGTGGAGGAGTTCGAGGGCGCCTCGCCGTGGCTGGGGCCCGAGCACGCGCCGGCCGTGGTGGCGCTGCGGGTCATGGCTGCCGAGCTCGACAAGGGCGACATGGCCCCGGCGTTGCTGGGGCAGTTCGGTCTGGCGTTCCGGGCGCTGCGCAAGGAGCGTCCGGCGGAGACGAGCAAGGATCCGTTGGCTGCCGCGCTGGAGGAGGCGCAGGCCTCGTGAGGGTCGCGGCCTGGCCGCCGGCGCGGTACTCCCCGCCGCTGACGGTCGACTTCCCCAGCGTGTTCGGCCGGTACCGGGCGGTGTTCCGGATCGCGTGGCAGGAGGCCCGCGGCTACCAGCTGGAGGACTGGCAAGAGCAGCTGCTCGAGCACATCACGGAGATCAACCCTGCGACGGGTCGGCTGCGGCGCCGGCAGGTGCTGGTCTCCCTGGCGCGTCAGTCGGGCAAGACCGAGATCGCCGCGGCGCTGGGGCTGCTCTTCCTGCTGTGGAAGGCGGCGCCCTATGTGGTCGGCATCGCCTCCTCGGCGGAGCAGGCCCGGCTCGTCTACGACCGGACGATGCGGGTCATCGCGGCCAACCCCGGGCTCGCGGTGCGGTTCGAGGCGCTGACGGACACCCGCGGTATCCGCGCCAAGAACGGCGGCCGGTATGAGATCAAGGCGTCGAAGTCCGCGGCGCTGCAGGGCCTGCCGATCGACCTGGGCCTCGTGGACGAGGTCCACCTGCTGCGCATGGCGTTGTGGTCCGACCTCGTGTCCGGCACCGGTGGCCGACCGGACTGTCTCGTCGTCGGCATCACCACCGCCGGTGACGACGGGAGCGAGCTGCTGAAGCACCTCTACCACCTGGCCGAGACCGGTGAGGGCGGTGACACGTTCGCGCACTTCATCTGGGAGGCCCCGGAGTCGAGGGTGCCTGAGGACGACGCGACGCTGGGGGAGTACCTGCAGGCGGCCTCCCCGGCGCTGGCCGCGGGCCGGGTGGACCTGGCCACGGTCCTGGCGGACGTGCGGGCGCTGCCGGAGTCCGACGTGGTCCGCTACCGCCTGAACCGGTTCGTGTCCCGGTCCAACATCTTCATCGGCGCGGGCGTGTGGGCCGCGGCGGCGTGGGGCGAGGACGAGGCGTTCCCTCGGAGCGTGCGGCCGGTATTCGGCATCGACCGCACCCCGCAGTGGGAGTGGGCATCCGTGGTGGCTGCGGCCCGGGTCGACGGCGTCGTGTGGACGCAGGTGGTCGCGTCGGTGCCCCAGCCGACCGTGGAGAGCCTGACGTCGGTGTGCGTCGAGCTGGCCAAGCACTCACCGCTGGCCTACTCGATGGACGGCTACCAGCTGCGGGACCTGGGGCTCGAGCTGAAGAAGCGGGGCCTGCCGTCGCGGATCGAGTCCCAGGGGGGGCTGATGGGCGCCTCGTCGCTGCTGTACACCAAGCTGGCACAGGGCAAGGTGCGGCACCGGGGCGACCCGCTGCTGTCGGTGCAGGTCCCGCGGGCGGTGCGCAAGAACGTGGGGGAGGGCTACCGGATCAGCCGGCAGGACTCCTCGGTCGAGATAGACGCGGTGATCGCCACGGCGCTGGCGGTGTATGCCGCGGACGTCGAGCAGCAGCAGGAGGGTCCGCCGATCTGGTGACGACACGCCGGGCTGCTAGTTGATGACGATAACCGTTATCGGTATCATGGCCTTGTCCCTGTGACGGCTACCCGATAGGCATGCATGGGTTGGTGGTCTAGCCTCCTGGGGCTGCCCGTGATCGAGGCAGCCGAGAGACTGGCCGACCAGCCGACGCAGACCCGCTCAGAGACCACGCCCGAGGGGTCGACGCCCACGGGTGTGCAGCCGCCGCCGCGTGAGTCCCGGCTGACGATCGCCCAGGACCGGGCACTGTCGCTGATCCCCGTCTACCGGGCGTTCGCGATCCTGTCCTCGGCGGTGTCCCAGCTGAGCCTGGACGTGTGGCGCGGCGACGAGCCGCTGCCCAACCCCGCGACGTGGGTCCGCCGGCCTGACGTGAAGATCTCCCGCTCGGCGTTCTTCGAGCAGACCACGACGTCGCTGGCCGCCAACGGCAACGCGTTCTGGCGGGTGGTGCGCGACTCCCCGGCCGACCAGCCCTCGGCGCTGGTGGTGCTCGACCCGCTGGAGGTCCACGTCCACGACGACGGGACGTTCTCGCACAAGGGCACCCGGCTGAAGTCGTGGCAGGTCCAGCACCTGGCGCTGCTGCGCCTCCCGGGCCGGCTGCGCGGGCTGGGCCCGATCCAGGCCGCGGCGATGGACCTGCTCGGCGCGGTCGACGTGCGCGACTACGCGGCCAACTGGTTCGACGACGGCACGGTGCCCAACGGCAAGCTGAAGACCGAGCAGCACCTGACGGGCGACCAGGCCAAGAGCTGGAAGGCGCAGTGGCTGGAGTCGATCCGTGGCGGTGAGCCGGCGGTGCTCGGTCAGGGCCTGGACTACGAGCCGTTCCTGCTCAGCCCCAAGGACGCGCAGTGGCTGGAGGCGCGGCAGTTCACCACGACCGACATCGCCCGCCTGTTCGGCATCCCTTCGCACCTGATGCTGGCCGTCGTCGAGGGCGGGTCGATGACCTACCAGAACGGGCAGGCCGCTGACCTGTCGTTCGCCCGGTGGACGCTGCAGCAGTACACCCGCGAGATCGAGGAGGCGTTCTCCAGCCTCCTGCCCCGCGGTCAGGTCGCCCGGTTCAACCTGGACGCGATCCTGCGGCCGGCGACCAAGGAGCGGTACGAGGCGCACAAGCTCGGCATCGACGCGGGGTGGCTCACCGACGACGAGGTCCGCGCCATCGAGGGCCTGGAGCCGCTCACCCCCAAGCAGCGCGAGCAGATCGCTGCTCGACCCAAGACCGCCACCCCTCAGGAGGCACCATGACCACCACGACGGCCCTGAGCGCCGCGGAGAAGGTCCGCAAGCTCACTACCGGCGTCCAGTACCGCGACCTGCTGTCCGGCACGCAGGTGCGCGCCGCCGACGCGGAGGGCACCGACCGCGGCGTCGCCGGCATCGCGGTCCCGTGGGACGACCCCATCGAGTACTGGGGCATCCGCGAGGAGTTCGCGCCCGGCTCGTGCACCGTCGAGGAGGGCAACCCCCCGCAGCTGTTCTGGCGCCACCGCGAGGTCATCGGCGGCCTGACGGGGTGGGCCGACCAGGACGCTGGCTGGCACATCGACGCCGCGATCTCCGACACGACCCAGGGCCGCGACGCGCACACCCTCGCCAAGGACGGGCACGTGCGCAAGTTCTCGATCGGGTTCACCCCCGTCGAGTGGGAGGAGCGCCACGAGGAGGACGGCACCATCGTCCTGCGCTACACCAAGGTCCTCGTCCGCGAGGTCTCCCTCGTGCCGCACCCGGCCTACGGCAACGCCTCGGTCGAGTCGGTCCGGCAGGACCCCACTGCCACCCCCATCGTGACCTCGGTCCGCGAGGCACAGCCCACCCCCCAACAGGAGGACACCATGAGCGGAACCACGCTCACCCGGGCGGACCTGGACGAGGTCCGCTCCAGCATCGAGGACCTGGACCGCGAGCTCAAGCTCGTGGCCGCCCAGGGCACCCAGGGCCGCGACGAGGGCCACGCCGACCGCTACCGCTCGGTCGGTGAGCTGCTCAAGCGCCTCGCCGCCGGCGACGAGCAGGCCAAGCGCGACTACGACGAGGCGTTCTCCGAGCGCGCGTTCGAGGGGTCCACCAGCGCGGACACGATCCTGCGTGACGGGTGGGTCGGGTCGCTGGTCGAGGTCATCAAGAAGCGCCGCCCGGTGCTGTCGACCTTCGCCACGGGCTCGCTGCCGGCCGAGGGCATGACCGTGGAGTACGGCGTGCTCGAGGAGGACACCACCCAGGTCGGTGTGCAGGCCGCCGAGGGCGACCCGCTGCTGTACGGCAAGGTCTCCATCGGCACCCGCAACGCGCCCGTGGTCACCCTCGGTGGCTGGTCCGAGCTGTCCCGGCAGGCGATCGAGCGCTCCAGCGTGGGCGTCCTGGACGTCATGTGGGAGGCGCTGGCCGAGAAGTACGGGCAGGCCTCCGAGGTCTACGCCCGGGCCCGCCTGGACGCCGCCATCGCCGCGTCCGGTGGCGCCGCGCTGGCCACCGTCGAGGCGGACCTGACCACCCAGGACGGCATCGTCGCCGGCGTGCTCGACCTGGCCGAGCACTTCGACAACGTCGGCCGCGCCCTGGACGGCGTGTTCGTCGACAAGGCCACCTTCCTGGCCCTGTACTCCGTCCCCGCGACGGACCGGGTCCTGCAGGTCTCCGGTGCCCCGGCGGACAAGGTCGGCACGATCACCGTGCAGACCGCGCAGGGCAACGTCGCGGGCCTGGAGTTCAAGCTCCTGCCGAACGCCGCGGCCAGCACCGTCGTGGCCTACGACCAGACCGCGATGCGGACCCTGGAGGCCCCCGGTGCCCCGTTCCGGCTGCAGGACGGGAACATCGTCAACCTGACCCAGGCGTACAGCCTGTACGGCTACCTGGCCAGCTACGTGCAGAAGCCGGCCGGTCTGGTCAAGGTCACTGCCCCGGCGGCCGGCTGACCGACGTCATGAGCAGCACCGACCTCCAGGCCTACGTGGGCGCGGGTGCGTCTGACGCGGCGTTCGTCAACGACTGCTGGTTCGAGGCTGAGGCCCTCGTCGGGCAGTACGTCGGCGTGCACGTCGTGCCCGACGACGCGCTGAAGCGGGCGTGCCTGGAGGTCGGTGCCGAGCTCTTCAACCGGCGGCAGGCGCCCGGCGGCATCACCCAGTTCGCCACGGTCGACGGGCCCGCACCGGTCCGCCTGGCCCGTGATCCGATGCTTGGCGCCTACCCGATCCTCGACCGGTTCCTGCCTGGGGCGTTCGCATGAACACCCTGGCCGCCCAGCGCGGCAGGCTGGAGACCGCACTCGCCGCTGGTGAGCTGACCGTCCTGGACCACCTGCCCGAGCGGCTCGTGCCGCCGGTGGCGATCATCGCCGCGGGCTCGCCCTACCTCGAGGCGGGCGAGCAGTTCGGGTCCTGGCGGGTCCGGTTCACCGTGGTCCTTGTCTGCGCCCAGGGCACCAACGACACCGCCACCAAGCAGCTGGACGAGATCGTCACCGCCGCCACGGTCGCGCTCGACGGGTGGGGCATCGAGCGGGTCGACCAGCCCACGATGCTCGCCCACGGCAACGCGCACTTCCTGTCCACAACGGTCGACGTCGTCACGACGGTCACCGGCATCGACGACGGCAAGGAGGGCTGAGATGGGCTCGCCACGGGTCAAGGGCAACGCCCTGTCGTTCCTGCTCGACGAGGCCGACTACTGGGCCGACGCGGTCAGCGTGGTCATGGACGGCGAGGACGAGCCGGTCCGGATCCTGATGGCGCCCGACGCCTCGCAGCGCATCGCGTGGTGGTTCGACGTCGAGGCCGTCCAGTCCACCGCCGCAGCCTCGTTCTGGACGTTCCTGTACGAGCACGAGGGGCAGGCCATCCCCTTCGCCTACGCCCCGCACGGCAACCCCCTCCCGACGCCGGACGAACCCCACTTCACCGGCGTGCTCACCGTCCCGCCCCCGCCCCGCCTCGGCGGCGCGGCCGGAGTGGACGTCGAGCAGACCTTCACCACCCGCCTGCCCATCGTCAGCGGCCCGCTCCGGGTCACGACCACCTAAGGAGACACATCATGGGTTCCACCCGCATCCGGGGCAACAAGCTCGCCCTGACCTTCGGTTCGCCCGGCACCGACTACTGGGCCGACGCCACCAGCGTCGTCCTGGAGAACGAGGAGCGTGAGAGCGACACCGTCACGTTCGAGGACGCCGCCCAGGCCGGCGACGCCCGGCAGTGGTTCTTCACCCTGTCCGCGATCCAGTCGACCGCCACCGGTTCGTTCTGGCGCTACCTGTGGGAGAACACCGGCGAGGTCGTGCCGTTCACCTACGCCCCGCACGGCAACGAGACCCCGACCACGGACGAGCCCCACTTCCTGGGCACGTGCAAGGTCGGCCCCAAGCCCTCCATCGGTGGCGAGGCGTCCGCCACGGGCGAGTACGTCTTCGAGGTCCGCCTCGACGTCGAGACCGGGCCCACCCTGGACGACGGCGGGGTCTGAGCCGGATGGCGGTCGACGACATCACCTTCCAGGGCGAGGGGGTGAGGATCCGCATCGAGGGCCTGCGCAAGACGTTCCGGGCACTGGAGGCGGCCGGCACCGCCTCCGAGGACCTCAAGGACCTCATGCACGCCCTGGGGATGATCGTCGTCACCGCCGCCCGCCCGGGCACCCCCACCCTGTCCGGCGCGCTCGCGGGCACGCTGCGCGCCGGACGGGGCAAGACCAAGGCCGTCATCCGGGCAGGTAACGCCCGGGTGCCCTACGCCGGCGTCCAGCACTACGGCTGGCCCGCCCGCGGCATCAGCGCCCAACCGTTCCTGACCGACGCGGTCAACTCCACCCGAGCCCGTACCTTCGCCGCCCTCGACGAGGGCATCGGCGACCTCCTGCGCAAGCAGAACCTGACCTAAGGAGCCCCCATGATCGACATCAACAAGCTGACTCTCGGCGAGGTCGCCAAGATCGAGGAGCTGTCCGGCCAGCCGATCACCGCGATCGGCGACGACGACAAGCCCAAGGGCCTGGCGCTGGCCGCGCTCGCGTTCGTCGCCAAGCGCCGCGAGCAGCTGGGCGCCGGTGAGAAGCCGTCGTTCACCTGGAACGCCGCCCAGGAGCTGACCTTCGACGAGGCCAACGCCCTGCTCGGCGTCGGCGGCGACGAGCAGGAGGGCGACAGCGACCAGGGCCCTTTGGACGAGCCCGCCGCCCCGGCCCGTTCGAGGAAGACCCCCGCGAAGAGCTGAGGGCGGCACGGCTGCGGGAGATGGCGCAGATGGTGATCTTCCTGCGCATCTCCCCGGCCGAGTACTACTCCCTCACCCTCGCCGAGCACCGGGCTCTCGTCGAGGAGTGGAACCGGACCCAGAAGCAGAGGCGGTGACGCATGGCCGGGCAGACGATCAACGTCTCGATCCTCGCCGACACCAAGAAGTTCTCCTCGGCGATGCGCAAGCTCTCCGACGAGTCCGGCCTGTCCAAGCTCGGCACCGTCACCAAGCGCGCCGGTAAGGCCATCGCGGCCGGCCTGGCCGTGGCCGGGGCCGCCACCGCGGCGTTCGGTGTCAAGGCGGTGAAGTCCGCCTCCGAGCTTGAGCAGTCGGTGGGCGCGGTCGACGCGATCTTCAAGCAGAACGCCGGCCAGGTCCACGCCTGGGCCAAGGGCGCCGCCTCCGACGTGGGCCTGGCCCGCAACGAGTACAACGAGCTGGCCAGCGTCCTGGGCGCCCAGCTGAAGAACGGCGGGACCGCGCTCGACGAGCTCGGCGGCAAGACCAACGAGCTCGTCGGCGTCGGTGCGGACCTGGCCGCCCAGTTCGGCGGGTCCACCCGGGAGGCCGTCGAGGCGCTGTCCTCGGCGCTGAAGGGCGAGCGCGACCCGATCGAGCGGTACGGCGTGTCCCTCAACCAGGCCAAGATCGACGCCGAGGCCGCGGCCCTGGGCTTCGAGAAGGTCGGCGGGACCCTGTCGACCGAGGCTACCCAGGCGGCGACCCTGTCGCTCATCATGAAGCAGACCAGCGACGCGCACGGCGCGTTCGCCCGGGAGTCCAACACCCTGGCCGGGCAGACCCAGCGCCTCAAGGCCAACCTCGAGAACCTGTCCGCCTCCGCCGGCACGGTCCTGCTGCCCGTCCTGACCCGGCTGGTCACGTGGGCCAACGATCGCGTCGTGCCCGCCCTGGAGCGCTTCGGCAACGGCCTGCGCGGCGTCTGGGACGTCCTGGCCAACGGTGACTTCACCGGCCGCCTGCGGGAGGCGTTCGGGTGGGAGGAGGACTCCGCGGCGGTCGACTTCCTCTTCAACCTGCGCGACCGCGGCATCGAGCTGGCCGACACCTTCACCACCCGCGTGGTCCCCGCGCTGCAGGACCTGGCCGCGGTCATCCGTGACGACGTTGCCCCGATGCTGCGCACCTTCGGCGAGTGGATCATCGAGCACAAGGGCGAGATCGCCACCGCGGCCGCCGCGGTCGCAGGCTTCGCCGCCGGCTTCGGTGCCGTGCTGAAGATCCAGGCGGCCATCGCCACCATCCACGCCATCCGCGCCGCGATAGTGGCGCTGAACGCGGCCATGCTTGCCAACCCGGTGGCGCTGACCGTCGCGGCCATCGCCGCGCTCGTGGCCGGGCTCGTGGTGTTCTTCACCCAGACCGAGACCGGGAAGGCCATCTGGGAGCAGGTGTGGCCCCGCATCCAGGAGGTCGCCCAGGTCTTCACCGACTGGTTCACCGGCACCGCGCTGCCCGCGCTGCAGGCCGCGTGGGAGGGCATCCAGGCAGCTGCTGCGGTCGTGGTCGAGTGGTTCACCACGACCGCGTGGCCGGCTCTGCAGGCGGCGTGGCAGGGCATCCAGGACGCCGCGCAGGTCGCGGCCGACTGGTACCTGACCTACGTCGCGCCGGTGTTCTCCGCCGCCGGTGAGCTGATCGGCGTGGTGGCAGACCTGATCCGGTCCCGGTTCGAGACGGCGATGACCGCCCTGCAGGTCGCCTGGGACGTGATCGGCGGCCCGGTCATGTTCGCGATCCAGAACGCGGTGACCATCCTGCAGGGCATCTGGGCTATCGCGTGGAACGCGATCTCCACGGTCGTCGGTGCCGCGTTCTCGATCATCAGGACCGTGGTCGAGTCCGCGCTCGTGGTCCTGGAGGGCATCATCCGCACCGTGACGGCCGTGATCCAGGGCGACTGGTCGGCGGCGTGGTCGCAGATCCAGGCCATCGTGGGCACCGTGTGGGGCGCGATCCAGTCGGTCGTCTCCACCGCCATCGGCGCCGTGCTGGACATCATCACCGGCACCCTGTCGGCGATCTGGGACACGTGGGTCTCGATCTGGGACAACGTGTCGTCCAAGGTCGCCGAGATCTGGGAGTCGGTCAAGTCCACCATCAGCGGCGGCGTGGCCGACGCGGCCGCGTTCGTGGGCGAGCTGCCCGGCCGGATCCTCACCGCGCTCGGCGACCTGTCCGACCTGCTCGTGGGGGCGGCCGGCGACGTCATCGACGGTTTCATCTCCGGCATCGGCGCCGGGTTTGACCGGGTGAAGGGCGAGCTGGGCAGGCTGACCAGCCTGCTGCCGTCGTGGAAGGGCCCGCCGTCCAAGGACCGGACCATCCTGCAGGACGCCGGCCGCCTCATCATCGACGGGTTCGTGAAGGGCATGGAGGGCCAGTACGGCAACGTCCGGTCCTCCCTCGCCGGCCTCACCCAGGACGTGGCCTCGACGACGTTCGAGCCGCCCACGGTGACCGCGAGCGCCTCCCAGGGCGCCCGGGGCGGGTCCGGTGGGTCCGGTAGCGGCAGCGGTGAGGGTGCGGTGCTGGAGCTGCTGCGCGGCGGGCTGCGGATCACCAGTGGGCGGCTCGCGCTCGACGGCGACGGGTTCGCCACGCTGATCGACGGGCGCATCGAGCTGGCGGCCGAGCACCTGGACTACAACCGGCGGGTGGTCGGTGTGGGCGGGTACTAGGATCCCTCCCCGGGACGGCAGCGCCCCCGCCAACTTCGTCTTGGCGGGGGCGCTGTCTCGTCTGCGGGGCAGGTGGTCAGGCGTTGGCCTCCTCGATCTGGCCGACGTAGAGCATGCGCTCGTTGGCCCAGGTGGTCAGGGTGGGGGACAGGGCGGCGCACAGGTCCTCGAGCGTGTAGTCGCGCGCGAGCTGGACGACGGTCTCGTCCTCGCCCTCGACGACTGCGACGCATACGCCGGTGGGCAGGAGGTCGCCGTCCACGGGCGTGAAGCGCAGGTTCACGGGACGTCCTCCACGCCGATGTAGAGCCACGAGCTGCGCAGGTGGCGTGTGAGCGCCACGGACAGGCTCAGGGACAGGCTGTCGCGGTCGGCGTGCGGGGAGAGGGCGACGAACACCCGCCCACCGTCCTCGTCCACGATGATGTCGACAGGATCGTCTGCGGGCTGCTCGTCGTGCCAGAACGTGACGAGGCGGTCGGGGGCAGTGGTGGGCACGTCGAGGCGGCTCATTGGGCCACCTCGACCTCGTCGGCGAGGCGCACCAGGGCCGCGGCGAGCGCGCGGGCCTCGTCGGGGGTGAGGCCGCGCCGGGCATCGGGGGAGTCCACGACGATGGTGGGGGAGTGGGCGACGTCGACCGCCCAGGTGGCGGCAGGGCCGGCCTCGCGGGCCCTGCTGACGCACTCGTTCAGCTCGTTGTCGTGGTCGGCACACCAGGGGCGGTGCTGAAGGTCGGTGGTCGTGCTCACGGTTCTTCCTTCCGGTCGGGTCCCACCACCCGACGTGGCGAGAACAGGTACAGCGTCGCAGTTGTGGTCCCGGTTGTCAAGTGCTACCCTTCCAATCATGCGAGCAGCGATCTACGTGAGGCAGAGCCTCGACCGGCACGGTGACACCCTGGCCGTCGCCCGGCAGGAGGCCGAGTGCCGCGCCCTCGCCACCGCCCAGGGCTGGGACGTCACCGAGGTCTACGCCGACAACGACGTGAGCGCCTCCTCTGGCAAGGTGCGCCCGGGCTGGACCCGCCTGCTCGAGGATCTCGCCCACGGCCGCCACGACGTCCTCGTCTGCTGGCACACTGACCGCCTCTACCGTCGCCTGCGCGACCTCGTCGACCTCGTCGAGATCGCCGAGCGCCGCGCCCTGCGCATCGCCTCGGTCAAGGCCGCCGACCTGGACCTGTCCACCCCCGCCGGTCGCATGCTCGCCGGCATGCTGGGCCACGCAGCCCGGTACGAGGTCGAGCAGAAGTCGGCACGGCAGGTCGCCGCCAACCGCGCGCGCGCCCAACGTGGCGTCTCGCTGTGGACCCGACGCCCCTTCGGCTTCGACCGCGACGGTCACGAGGTCAGGCTGGTGCCCCGGGAGGCTGCCGTCATCCGCTGGGCCGCGCAACGGGTGCTGTCCGGCGCTACCCTGGCCAGCATCGCCGAGGAGCTCGACCGCCGCGGCATACCGACGTCCACCGGTGGCAGCACGTGGTCGGTCACCCCGCTGAAGCGGGTCCTGCTCAACCCCCGCAACGTCGGCCGCGTCGTCTACAACGGGCAGGACTTCGGCACCGGGCAGGGCCCCCGCGTCCTGGACGACGACACCTTCGAGAGGGTGAGTGCGATCCTGACCGACCCCCGCCGCAAGGTCTCACCGAGCACCAACGTCAAGTACCTGCTGTCCGGGCTCGTGCGCTGCGAGCGCTGCGACGAGCCGATGTTCGCCACCAACACCGCCACCAAGAGCGCGGGCAAGTACTCGATCTACAGGTGCCTGCGCTGCGCTCGCGTGCGTCGGCGCGAGTACGTCGACCAGGTCGTCGAGGGCGTCGTGCTGGCGCGTCTGTCCCGGCCGGACGCGGCGAGCCTGCTGGCGGCCGACGTGGACGTGAACGCCCTGCAGGGTCAGGTGACCGAGCTGCGGGACCGCCGCGACGGGCTGGCGCAGCTGCTCGCGGACGGGCTGCTCGGCGCCGAGGCGGTCCGTGAGCAGGCCAAGCGCCTGGCGGGGCAGATCGGCGACCTGGAGCGGCAGATCAACACCGCGCTCGGAGACTCGCCGCTGGGGTCGCTGGTCGGTGCGCAGGACGTGCGGGCCGCGTGGGACGGGCTGAGCATCCTGGCCCGTCGGGCCGTCATCGATACGCTGATGGTCGTGCACATCGAGGCCGCGGGCAAGGGCGTGCGGTTCGATCCTGAGCAGGTCCGGATCACCTGGAGGAAGCCATGAGCCGTCGACGCGGGACACGCAACCCCGAGTGGGCCGCCCCTCACCACACCCTTCGGGTCGTGTGTGACAACGAGCACCGGCCGGAGGAGCTCCGCCGGTACAAGGTGCCCAAGGACCCCGCGGTCCGCCGGCGCAAGATGGGCGAGCCGGGCATCACCGGCACCGACTACGGCGACGACTGGTACGGCGCACCCAGGCTGCTCCCGCTGTACGGGCGCGATGCCCCCGTGGACTCGTCGGCGTGGGGCGAGGAGTACCAGCCGCCCGGGACCCCCCTGGGCCACGTCAAGGTCCGGTGGAAGTGTCATGTGCCCGGCTGCCCCATGGACGTCACCCTGTCCGCACGCAACGCGGACCGGCTGGCGGACGACTACGCCACGGCCGGCATGTCGCTGATCCACCTGCCGCGCCTATCTGCTACTGTCGGCAACAGCAATAGCGAGTGGTAAGCCCACACCCGCCGGTGTAGATGAGAGCAGGCCCCAATGGGGTCGGCTGCCGTTCACAGCTCATCGCCGGAACGCCCGTATGGCGCTCTTGGGCGGGCATGTCCCGCGAAGCTCCTGAGGAGGGAGGTCATCTGACCACCCCCAGGAGCTTTTCTCATGGCCTCACCCGCCGCCCTCCACCACCAAGGCCGACTGGCCGCCCTCACCCGCTCGCGTGCCGCTGACGACCCCGAGCTGATCGACGCCCGCCGCGCGCACGCCGCAGAGCGCCTGGCCGAGTTCATCGAAGAGACAGTCGCCAAGGCGCCCCCGCTCACCGACGCCCAGCGCGACCGCCTCGCCGGCCTGCTGCGAGGTGGTGTCAAGTGAGCGCCACGACCACCCCGGCCCCCCAGGCGGCCGACACACCCACCACGGCCGTCGCCATCATCACCAAGCTCTTCGCCCGCCACGGCATCACCGACCCCACCCAGGCGCACCGCCTCATCCGCGAACGCTTCACCGACGCCCAGCTGGACGCCTACAAGCACGCCCGGGACCTCCTCGACGGGTCGGGGGTGCTCGGCTGATGGCACACCCCACCTACCTGCGCGCCGGCGCCGCCCGGTGCGCCCCCGGCTGCCGCCGCAACGGCGGCAACGTCCCGGTCAACCAGTGCCCCCGCTGCTCCAGCGAGGACGCCGCCAGCGCCTACTACCGCGCGCTGATGCGTCTGGACAGGAGGGCCCGATGAACCACCCCCAGCCCCACCAGCACATCGTCTGCGAGTGCCAGCTCACCCTCGCCGAGCGGGAGCGCATGAAGGTCGCCGGCCGCAACTACATCCGCGGCTACCAGGCGGGCCTGCGCCGCGCCCAGCACGAGATCACCAAGCAGATCAACGCAGCCCTGGCCCAGACCGAACGCCAGCTCGAGGACCTGGAGGCCGGCCGGTGACCGCCGCACCCACCTGGGCCGACGTCATCGACGCATCCGTCCAGGGCCAGATCACCGGGTACGAGATGGGCTACGCCCACGGGCTGTACGCCGCCGCCGACCAGCTCGACGCCGAAGTCCTGCACGAGCAGGCCGCCAAGGTCATCCGCGGCGCCATCGCCAGCATGGGAGTGGCGCAGGCACGCGCCACAGCCGACCAGCACCCCCACGCCACGGCGCCCACCACCGCACCGTGGGAGGTCCCCGCTTGAGCACCGCACCGGACGCCATCTACGGCACCGACTACCCCGAGCCGGTCGACCCCGGCCCCGAGCACAACCCCGCCCTCGAAGCCACCCTCGAACGCCACCACCGCGGGCAGGTCCGCATGGCCTACCGCCTCGCCGACGCCTACGAGGACCGCATCCTGCACGTCCACGGCCTCGGCTGGCACTCCTGGGACGGCACCAGGTGGGTCGAGGACACCAAAGGCAACGCCACCCGCGCCGTCCTCGACGTCCTGCGCATCGCCCTGGCAAACTCCCTGGGCGACCAGGAGCTGCGCGGCGACGTCCGCAAGTGCGAGAGCGCCAGCGGCGTCAACGGGGTCCTCGCCATCGCCTCCCAGCTGGAGACGTTCGCCGCCACCGTCGACGACCTCGACCGGGACCCCTACCTGCTCAACACCCCGGCCGGCACCCTCGACCTGCACACCCTCACCGTCCGGCCCCACAACCCCGCCGACCGCATCACCAAGGTCACCCGCGGGGCCTACCAGCCCGACCTGGCCGGTCAGACCTGGGACACCTTCCTCACCCGCGTCCTACCAGACACAGAGGTCCGCGAGTTCCTGCGACGCTACGTCGGGCTCGCGCTCGCCGGAACCGTCCTCGAGCACGTCCTGGCGATCATGACCGGCACCGGCCGCAACGGCAAGGGCGTGTTCTACGGAGCCGTCAACCACGCCCTCGGCGACTACGCCGACGCCCTGGAGCCCGACCTCTTCCTCGCCCGCGACGGAGCCCACCCCACCGGCGAGATGGACCTACGCGGCCTGCGCTGGGCCGTCGTCTCCGAGTCCGACCAGGGCCGGCGACTGGCCGAGGCCACCGTCAAGCGGCTCACCGGCGGCGACGAGATCAAGGCCCGCCGCATGCGGCAGGACTTCGTCACCTTCCAGCCCTCCCACACCGCCGCACTCGTCACCAACCACCTGCCCAAGGTCTCCGGCGACGACTCAGCACTGTGGGCACGCCTGCGCGTCGTCCCCTTCGACGTCGTCATCCCCAAGGAGGAACGCGACCCCCACCTCGGCGAGAAGCTGCAGCTGGAGGCCGACGCCATCCTGTCCTGGGCGGTCGCCGGCTGGGCGCAGTACCAGGCCCAGGGCCTCGCCGAGCCCGAGGCCGTCGTCAAGGCCACCGACGAGTACCACGCCGACGCCGACGCCATCAGCCGGTTCATCGACTCCGAGTGCCTCGTCAACCCCCACATGTTCGTCAAGGTCGGCGACCTGTGGGAGCGCTGGTGCCGCTGGCGCGCCGAGGACGGG
>CAZDAO010000034.1:0-1158 GCA_964503015.1 uncultured Nocardioides sp.
GACGCGGTCGAGATCATGGGGTCCGAGGGCTACCTCATCAACCAGTTCCTGGCCGCCCGCACCAACGACCGCGACGACCAGTGGGGCGGCTCGCCGGCGCGCCGGATGCACTTCGCCGTCGAGGTCGTACGCCGCTCGCGCGAGCTCGTCGGACCGGACTTCCCGATCGTCTACCGGATCTCCCTCCTCGACCTGGTCGAGGGCGGGCAGACCTGGGAGGAGACCGCCGAGCTCGCGCTGCACCTCCAGGCCGCCGGCGTGACGGTCTTCAACACCGGCATCGGCTGGCACGAGGCGCGCGTGCCCACGATCATCACCCAGGTGCCGCGCGGCGCCTGGCGATCGCACACCGCCCGCCTCAAGCAGGTCGTCGACGTGCCGGTCTGCGCGTCCAACCGGATCAACACCCCCGAGCTGGCCGAGGACATCCTCGCCGCGGGCGAGGCCGACCTGGTCTCGATGGCGCGGCCGCTGCTCGCCGACCCGGCGTTCGTCGCCAAGGCGATGGACGAGCGCGCCGACGAGATCAACACCTGCATCGCCTGCAACCAGGCCTGCCTGGACCACGTCTTCTCCAACGAGCGGGCCTCCTGCCTGGTCAACCCGCGCGCCTGCCACGAGACCGAGCTCGTGCTGCTGCCGGTGCCGTCGGTCCGCGGCGCGGGCGGTCCGTCATCCGAAGGCGCACGCACGGGTGCGGGTCCGGATGACGGATCGCTGCGGCGGCCCACCCTCGCGGTCGTCGGCGCGGGGCCGGCAGGGCTCGCCGCCGCCACCTCGGCGGCCGAGCGCGGCTTCGCCGTCACCCTCTTCGAGAAGTCGCCCGAGCTCGGCGGGCAGTTCCGCCTGGCGATGCAGGTCCCCGGCAAGGAGGACTTCGCCGAGACGCTGCGCTACTTCACCCGGCGGCTCGAGGTCCTCGGCGTCGACGTCCGCCTCTCGACCGAGGCGTCGGCCGACGACCTCGCGGGCTTCGACCAGGTCGTCGTGGCCACGGGGGTGGAGCCCCGCATCCCGGAGATCCCCGGGATCGACCACCCCAGCGTGGCGTCGTACGCCGACGTGCTGAGCGGCGCAATCGTCCCCGGCCGGCGGGTCGCCGTGATCGGCGCCGGCGGCATCGGCGTCGACGTCAGCCACTTCCTGACGCATGACCCC
>CAZDAO010000034.1:1168-12937 GCA_964503015.1 uncultured Nocardioides sp.
CGTCAGCGTCTTCCTCACCCACGAGGAGGAGGACCTCGAGGACTGGATGGCGCACTGGGGCGTCGGCGACCCCTCGCTCCACGCGGGAGGGCTGACCGAGGCCAAGCCCCGCACGCCGGCACGCGAGGTCACGCTCGTCCAGCGCAAGACCACCCCCATCGGCATCGGGCTGGGCAAGACCTCCGGCTGGGCGCACCGCGCAGTGCTCAAGCAGTCGAAGGTCACCATGGTCAGCGGCGCGACCTACGACCGGATCGACGACGAGGGGCTGCACGTCACCGTCGACGGCGAGCCCCGGGTGATCCCGGCGGACACGATCGTGGTGTGCGCGGGCCAGGACTCGGTGCGCGGGGTGTACGACGCCCTCGACCACGCCGCCGCGCACCCGATCGGCGGAGCCACGGTGCACCTGATCGGCGGAGCCGATGTGGCCGCCGAGCTCGACGCCAAGCGCGCGATCAAGCAGGGCACCGAGGTCGTCGCCGCGCTCTGACGCTCACTCCTGGCGCACGACGACCCGGGTCCCGCTCGGGACCACCACCACGTCCTCCTCGTGCGACGCGACGTCGAGCAGCACCTCGAAGAGGTCGCGGATCGACACGAACCCGGCGATCGAGCCCTCCTTCACCACGGGCATGTGGCGGACCTGCGCCTCGACCATCCGCCGGGCCGTGTCGAGGACCGTGTCGTCCGGGTGGGCGGTGACCAGGTCCGTGGCCATGACGTCCGCGGCCGTCAGGTGCTCGACGTTGGAGCCCTGCGCCAGGTGGTGCACGATGTCGCGCTCGGAGACCACGCCGGCGAGGTGGCCGTTCTCCACGACACCGACCGCCCCGATGCCGTCCGCCGCCAGCTCCTCGGCGACCTCCAGGAGCGAGGACTCACCGGGCACGATGGCCACGGGCCACACCATGACCCGAGCGATCACGTCGGTGGGATGGGTGCTGCGCCTGCTCGTCGTGTGCATGGCTGCCTCCTGGTGCGCGTTCTCCTGCTGACCCCAGCCTCGACCGTCGGGTCCCGCGCCGTCAGGGGCCTTGGTCCCTCCTGCGGGGGACCGAACTGCTCGTGCCGCCTGCCGGACCCCGCCGATACCGTGGCCACGGGCGTCTCGTGCCCGGCCGAGGAGGGAGGAGCGTCGTGTCGGATCCCCCTCCCTGGGCCACCTCCTACCCGCCGGGGGTGCCGCTGCACCTGGACTACGGCGACACGACCGTGCTCGACCTCTGGGAGTCGTCGGTCCGCGAGCACCCCGACCGGCCCGCGCTCGACTTCTTCGGCCGCGCCTCGACCTACGCGGAGGTCGACGAGGAGGTACGCCGCGTGGCGGGCGGCCTGCACGCGCTCGGCGTACGTCCCGGCGACAACGTCGCGCTGATGATGCCGAACTGTCCCCAGAACGTCGTCGCGCTCCTCGCGGTCGTGCGGCTCGGCGCCGCCGCCGTCGAGCACAACCCCCTCTACACCGCAGCAGAGCTGCGCGTCCCCTTCGCCGACCACGGAGCCACGGTCGCGATCGTGTGGGACAAGGTGGTGCCGGTCATCGAGGAGCTGAGGGACGGCTCGGACCTCCAGCACGTGGTCGCCGTCGACATGACGACCCGCCTCCCCTGGCGCACCCGGCTGGCACTGCGGCTGCCGGTCGCCAAGGCCCGCGCGGCCCGCGAGCAGCTGACCGCGCCGGCGCCCGGAGCGATGAGGTGGGACGAGCTCGCCTCCGCCGCACCCCTCGACGGGTCGCACCCACGCCCCGGCACCGACGACGTCGCGCTGCTGCTCTACACCTCCGGCACGACCGGTGTGCCGAAGGGCGTGCCGCTGCGGCACCGCAACCTCGTCGCCAACGTGCTGCAGGGCCGCGCGTGGGTCCCGGGACTGAAGGAGGGCGAGGAGTCGTTCCTCGTGGCCCTGCCGCTGTTCCACGCGTACGGCGTGACGGTGAGCGTGCTGCTCGGCCTCGCCCTCGCCGCCCGGCTGGTGCTGCTGCCCAAGCCGGACACCGGGCTGATCATGGACGCCATCGCGCGCGAGGTGCCGACCTTCGTGCCGGCCGTGCCGCCCCTCTACCAACGCATCCTCGACGAGGCGGAGCACCGCAGCCTCTCGATCCGGGGCATCCGCTACGGGCTGTCCGGGGCGATGCCGCTGCCCGCACCGCTGGTGGCGCGCTGGGAGGACGCGACGGGCGGACTGCTCGTGGAGGGCTACGGACTCACCGAGACCTCGCCGGTCATCGTCGGCAACCCGATGACGGCCGCACGACGACCGGGTTCGATCGGCGTGCCCTTCCCCGACGTGGAGGTCCGCGTCGCCGACCCCGACGACCTCGACCGCGAGGTCCCCCTCGGTGAGCGGGGCGAGCTGCTGGTGCGCGGTCCGCAGGTCTTCTCCGGCTATCGCAACCTGCCGGAGGAGACGGCGGCGGCCTTCCACGACGGGTGGTTCCGCACCGGTGACGTGATGACCATGTCGCCGGACGGGTTCCTGACCATCGTGGACCGGATCAAGGAGATCATCATCACCGGCGGCTTCAACGTCTACCCGTCCGAGGTGGAGGCAGTGATCCGCACGCACGCGGGTGTCGTGGACGTGGCCGTGGTCGGCCTGCCCCACGAGGAGGGCGGCGAGGAGGTGGTCGCGGCCGTCGTGCTGGTGGAGGGCGTCCCGGTGCAGCCCGAGGAGCTGCGCGCCCACTCGCGGCAGTCCCTCACGCCCTACAAGGTGCCGCGCCGCGTCGTCTTCGTCGACGAGCTCCCCACCAACCCGATGGGCAAGGTCCTGCGCCGCGAGGTCGCCACCCGGCTGGGTGAGCGGCCGCGCCACGACTGACGGGGCGAGGGCCCTCGTCGCGGCGGGACCCCAGGCGCCTAGCCTGCACCCACCAGCAGCAACGTCAGGGCGAACACCAGACCGGACGCGATCAGCGTCACCAGGGTGTAGCCGAGGATGTCGCGGATCTTCAGCCCCGAGATCGCCAGCACCGGAAGCGCCCAGAAGGGCTGGATCATGTTCGTCCACTGGTCGCCGTAGGCGATCGCCATGATCGTCACCGACGGATCGACACCCAGCCGTGCTCCGGCGTTGAGCATCACCGGCCCCTGGACGGCGAACTGCCCGCCGCCGGAGGGCACGAAGAAGTTGACCACCCCGGCCGACAGGAAGGCCAGCACGCCGAAGGTCGACGGTCCTGCGGTGTCGACGATGAAGTCGGAGAAGACGGTGATCAGCCCGGACGTCGCCATGATCCCCATGATCCCGGCGTACAGCGGGAACTGGAGCAGGATCTCGCCGACGTTGGACGCTGCGTTCTTGGTGAGCGCGATCAGCTCCAGCGGGCTGCGCACCAGCAGGAAGATCAGGGCCAGGAACGTCCAGTTGACGATGTCGAGGGTCGCGGTGCCGCCGTCCGCGTAGTGGATCACCAGGTAGGCGACGAGAGCCAGGCCGACCAGCGTCGTGAGCACCCGGCTCGCGTCCACCCGGTCGGCCGGGGTGAGGACCTCCTCGTCGATCTCGACGTCGTCGAAGCGGGCGTCAGCCTTCATCTCGATGACCGTGTCCCCGCGCCGCGGTGCCACCAGCGCCAAGCCGATGCCCACCACCGCGATCGCAGCCACGATCGCGAGCAGGTTCCACCAGGCGAAGGTGGTCTCGCTGATCGGCACGGTCTCGCCGAGCTGCTCGGCGATGAACGAGCCCTCCGTGGCGGCGGTCAGCGTGCCCGACCCCGAGTAGCCCATGTGCCAGATGACGTAGCCGGAGTAGCCGGCCGCCACCAGCATCGGGAAGTGCAGCTGGAGCCCCTTCTCACGGCCCTGCCGGGCCACCTCCACGGCCAGCAGCACCCCGACCACCAGGCCGAGACCCCAGGTGATCAAGGAGGCGACGGCGGCCACCAGGAACACGAACAGGTAGCCCTGCAGCGCCGTCCGGGGCAGCCCGCCCAGCGTCGCCAGCAGGCGACGGACCGGTCCGGTGTTGGCCAGCGTGTGGCCGAGGAGCAGGATCAGCGCCATCTGCGTCATGAACTCGAGCAGGCCCGACAGTCCCTCGCCCCAGCCTCGGGTCAGCTCGACGGGTCCGGTGTCGGTCAGGAGCAGCGCGAGGATCGCCACGACGAAGGTCAGCACGATGGCGAAGACCAGGGCACTGGGGATGAACCTCTCCACGACCGAGTTGAGGGGACGCATCAGCCCGGAGAGCCCCCGCGATCCTTGCTTCGTGGTGGCGGTCGGCATCGGGGCCTCTTTCGATCTGGGACACGGGTCGGAGCCACCCTTCGGTGCCTCTCCCACGGTGTCAAGGCGCGGCGCCCGGGGGGTGGTGCCGACGAAGGTGGACGACGAGGCGAGTGCCCGACCGGCTCGAGGGCCTGTTCCGACCGAAGGGGGAGGAAGGCAGGCGGGGGCGCGGCTCATCCCGTCGACGTACAGTCGCGGCATGGCTCGCCTCCCGCTCCCCGACCCGCTGCTGGGCGCCGCCGGCGTGCGCTCCCGGGCGCGGCACCGCGCGGACGTCCGGCACCTCGGCCACCCGAGTGGCCCGCCCGCGAACGCCACGGCGCTCGGTGAGCTCGGCTCCCTCCTCGGTGGCGTCCGCCTGGTCGGTGCGTTGCCCCGTCTCTCGTCGGCGCCGCGTGGCGACGGCCACCTCGTCGTGGACGTGCCGGGGTGGCGGGCGCCCGAGGTGTCGGGCGCGCCGCTGCGGCGCTACCTCCGCCGGCTCGGGTACGACGCGCGCGGCTGGGGCTTCGGCACCAACACCGGCGACCCGCGGCGCGACGTCGAGCGGCTGTCCGACCGCGTGGTCGAGCTGGTGGCCGACACCGGCCGGCCCGCCTCGCTCGTCGGCTGGAGCCTCGGCGGCGTGATCGCCCGCGAGGTCGCCCGGCGCCACCCCGACGCCGTACGCCGCGTGATCACCTACGGCACCCCGGTGACGGGCGGACCGCGGCACACCACGGTCGCCCGGGCCCTCAACCGCGGCGCCCGTCCGGCCGCGCGCACGGTGGCCGACCGGCTGGAGCCGACCGCACCGATCCCGGTACCCCTGACGATCCTCTTCTCCCGCCGCGACGGGATCGTGGCGTGGCAGGCGTGCCTCGACCACACGTCGCCGGACGCCGAGCACGTCGAGGTCTCCTCGACCCACATCGGCATGGGCATCGATCCCGACGTGTGGACGATCGTCGCGGACCGCCTCGCGCGCCCCTGAGCGCGGCGACGCATCCGCTGCGGCCGCGTGAACGGGTGGGGACCTCGGCGGACCGGCCCTGAGGACCGGCCCGCCGGGCAACCCCTGCCGATGTGGTCGGACCACTGTTCACGGATCCCGGTCGCCGCGCAGGGCGTGCCTGCGGAGCCCGGTCGCCCCAGGGGTGAGGCGAGACCACGACCGTAGGCGAGGTCGGTGCCCCGGCGCGACCGGGATCCGTGCGCGATGTCGAGGACCGTCGCTCGGCTCCGTCCCGGGTGTGTACGACGACCACGACACGCAGGAGGATCGATCCATGGGACACGTCAAGCGCTTCGACCACGTCGGCGTCACCGTCCGCGACCTCGACCGGGTGACCGACTTCTTCGTCACGCTCGGCTTGGAGGTGCAGGGCCGGCAGCCCGTCGAGGGCGAGTTCATCGACACGGTGATCGGCATCCCGGGCTCGCGCACCGAGATCGTGATGCTCACCTGCCCCGGCGGCGGCAGCTCGGTCGAGCTGTCGAGCTTCGAGCGCCCCGACCCGATCGAGGGTTCGCCCGACGCGATGGCCAACGAGCTCGGCCTGCGCAGCCTCGCCTTCGAGGTGGACGACCTCGACGCGACCGTCGCCGCCGTGGCCGCGGACGGCTACGGCCTCGTCGGGGCGATCGGGCAGCACGAGGACGTCTGGCGGATGGCCTACGTCCGCGGCCCGGAGGGCATCATCGTCGCCCTCGCCGAGCAGATCGGCTGACGCCCCCCGAGCGCGCCCCTCCTCACGTCCACCTGGTGAAGCGCACCTTGCCGTGCTTGTCGAGGGAGTGCTGGAACGTCGGGTCGTGGATGCGGCGGTGGTGGGCCGGGCACAGCAGGCGGCCCCTGTCCACGCTGGTGCCGCCGCCGTGGACCCACGACACCTCGTCGTGGTGGGCCTCGGTCATGCCCGGAGGCGCGTCGCAGCCGCCGGCGGTGCAACCGCCGTCGCGCAGGCCCATCGCGATCCGTTGCGCCTCGGTGTGGACACGGCGCTTGCGGCCGACGTCGAGCGGGACGCTGGCTCCGCCGAGCACGACCGGGATGATGCCGGCGCGGCAGGCCAGCCGGCGCGCCTCCCCGGCGCTGATGCGACCGCCGGTGTCGAGCGACGCCTTGATCCCGCCCATCCGTCCTGAGCAAGGGCATGGCTCTGGTGCACTAGCGTGCGGATGGTGTCCCCGCGCAGGCAACGGCCCCGGCTGCGGGGCCTGGTCCCCGGGCTCGCGGTGCTGCGCGGCTATCAGCGGAGCTGGTTGCGCCCCGACCTCGTGGCTGGAGCCACCGTCGGGGCGATGCTGATCCCGCAGTCGATGGCCTACGCCGAGCTGGCCGGCATGCCTCCGGAGTACGGCTTCTACGCTGTCCTGGGCCCGCTCGTCGTCTACGCCCTGGTGGGCACCAGTCGGCACCTCGGCGTCGGCCCCGAGCCGGGCACCGCGATCCTGGCCGCCGCCGGCGTGGGTGCGATCGCCGCCGGGGACCCGGGACGCTACCTCGCGCTGATGGCCGCGCTCGCGCTGGTCGTCGGGGCGATCGCGATCCTGGGCGCGGCCGCTCGGCTGGGCTTCATAGCATCGGTGCTCTCCAAGCCCGTGCTGGTCGGCTACATCACCGGGGTCGGCCTCACCCTGCTCAGCAGCCAGATCGCGGCCTTCGCAGGGGTCGCCATCGAGGCGGACCGCTTCTTCCCGCGGGTCGCCGAGCTGGTCCGGGAGCTGGGCGACGTCGACCCCGCCACGTTGGCCCTGGGCACCGCCACCCTCGTGCTCGTGCTGGCCCTGCGGCGCTGGGCCCCCACCTGGCCCGGCGCCCTGATCGCGGTTGCACTGGCGACCACCCTCGTCTGGCTCGTCTCGGGCGCAGAACCGATGGTGCCCGTCGTGGGGGTCATCCCGGAGGGGTTGCCCACCCCCGGGCTGCCCGACGTCGGTTGGGCAGACCTGGTGAGCCTCCTCCCGGTGGCGGTCGGAATCGTGCTGGTCGGCTTCACCGACAACGTCCTCACCGCCCGGTCCATCGCCGATCGTCTGGGCTACCGCGTCGAGCCCAACCAGGAGCTGTTCGCCCTGGGGCTGACCAACCTGACCTCCGGCCTCTCTCAGGGCTTCCCCGTGTCCTCGTCCGCCAGCCGCACTGCAGTGCCCGCCTCCCTGGGCAGCCGTACCCAGCTGGTCTCGCTGGTCGCCGCCGGGCTCGTGGTCGCAACGCTGGTGCTGCTCAGCCCGGTGCTGGGGGAGATCCCGCGCACCGCGCTCGCCGCGGTGATCGTCGCGGCGGCGATCGCGATCCTGGACGTCCCGGGCTACCGGGCCTTGTGGCGCGCCAGCAGGCAGGAGGCCCTGCTGGCCGTGGTCGCCACCCTGGGCGTCATCGTCTTCGATGTGCTGGTCGGCGTCATCGTCGCGGTCAGCCTCTCCATCGTGGTAGCCCTGAGCCGGATCGCCCGGCCGCACGACGCGATCCTCGGTGACGCTCCGGACCTCGACGGTTGGGTGGAGGTCGAGGCACACCCCGAGGCCACCGCTGAGCCCGGCCTGCTCGTCTACCGGTTCGACGCCCCGTTGTTCTTCCTCAACGCCGAGCGCTTCGCGGCTCGGGTCGTGGATGTGCTCGAGGCCAACCCCGGCGCCGAGGAGTGGCTGGTGCTGGACTTCGAGGGCGTCGGGGCCCTGGACGCCACCGCCCTGGACACGCTCGACGGCCTGCTCAAACGACTGGACGGGCTGGGCATCGAGGTGGTCGCCGTGGCCCGGGCCAACGACGCCGTCGTACAACGCCTGCGGCGGGTCGACCTGCTGGAGCCGAAGGGGCCGGTGCGCGACTTCGCCACCATCAATGCCGCCGTCAGGGCGTTCCGCCAGCGTCGACGGGAGTAGGGGCGACGGCGTCTCGACCCTCGGGGCCGACCGCCTTGCTCACGCCCCGAGCTCAGTCCCCCTCGCGAGCTCGAGGTGCCCGACCACCCGGCCGCCCTCCTCCGTCTCGTCCACCATCCCGGCGGAGCGCAGGAGCCGCAGCATCGCCTCGTTGTCGGGCATCATCTCGGCGCGCAGGCGTCGTACGCCGACCTCGCGGGCTCGCTCGCACAGCTGCCGCAGCATCACCGTCGCCAGCCCGAGCCCGTGCCAGGAGTCGGCGACCGTGATCGCCAGCTCGGCCTCGCCGGGGGTGGAGGCGTAGCGGATGAACCGCGCCACGCCGATGATGTAGCTCGCGTCCTGCGTCGAGTGGGCGACGTACGCGACGTGGTCGACGTGGTCGACGGCCGTGAAGTACGTCGCCTGGCTGTCGGTCAGGCGCGGCGTCCCGGTGAGGAAGCGCTGGTACTGCGACTCCTCGCTCATCAGGGCGAAGGCCCGCTGCAGCTCGGCGGCGTCCGTGCTCCGGATCTGCCGGATCCGCACCGTGTCGCCGGTGCGGAGACGGACCTCGGTCCCGTCCACCGCGGCTACTGACCCAAAGGCGGCAGCGTCACGACCTGGCCGGCATAGCTGAGGCCGGCACCGAAGGCGATGAGGAGCGCGGTGTCGCCGACGGCGGCTTCCTGCTTGCGGAGCATGGCCTCCATGGCGAGCGGCACCGAGGCCGCCGAGGTGTTGCCCGAGTCGACGACGTCGGTGGCGACGGCGACCGAGTCGGGGAGCTGGATGTTCTTGGCGAGGGTCTGCGTGATGCGCAGGTTGGCCTGGTGGGGGATGAAGGCGTCGAGCTCGTCGACGCCGACGCCGGCCAGGTCGAGCGCCTCGTGCGCGACCTTGGCCATCGCGAAGGGCGCCCAGCGGAAGACCGCGGTGCCCTCCATCTGTACGACCGGGTGCTCGCGCTCGCTGTGACCGCCGAGGCAGCTCGGGGTCTGGGTGATGACGTGGGCCTGGGAGCCGTCGGAGCCCCAGGCGGTGGGCCCGATGCCTGGTGCGTCGGACGGGCCGACCACGACCGCACCGGCACCGTCGGCGAAGATGAACGCGGTGCCCCGGTCGGTCGGGTCCATGAAGCGGCTCAGCTGCTCGACGCCGATCACCAGGACGTGCGACTCGGCGCCCGAACGCACCATCGAGGCCGCCAGGTTGAGGGCGTGGCAGAAGCCGGCGCACCCGGCGGAGATGTCGAAGGCTGCCGCGGTGATGCCGAGCGCGGTCGCGACCTGGGGCGCCGAGGCGGGTGTGTGCTCGGGGTGGGTCGAGGTCGCGACGATGACGCAGCCGACCTGCTCGGCCGTGACGCCGGCCGCGGCGAGGGCCCGCTCGGCGGCGGAGATCGACATGCCGATGAGCGTCTCGTCGTCCCCGGCGAAGCGCCGGGTCCGGATGCCCGACCGGGTCTGGATCCACTCGTCGGAGGAGTCCAGCACCTCGCAGATCTCGTCGTTGGTCACCACCCGCGCGGGCCGGTGGACCCCGAGGCCCAGCATCGCGGCGTGCGTCAGGTCGGCGGGCTGCTGGATCGTCATTCCCCGAGCATAGGCGTGCGCCCGCGGGCGACTCCCGGGCCGAGCGCGGTGGAACCGTAGGGCGACAACCGCCGCACGTGTCGCGGTCGTGGCCCTCCCCGAGCAAGCCGAGGGGCGGGAACCGCCGCACGTGCGCGGCGATCCCCGGCGAGCTCAGGCGGCCGCAGGCACCGCGACCCTGCGCCGCGGGAGGCTCGGCAGCCAGCGGACGTCACCCGCCGTGGCAGGCGAGGAGCCGTAGGCCAGCAGCGCGAGGAAGACGCCGTACACGGGCAGGTGGCCGACCATCTCGGTCTGCCCGAAGAGCAGGAGGGTGGCGTTGAACGGCACCATCGCGACGAGCACCGCGACCTGCGGGAAGGCGCCGGAGATGACCAGCAGCCCGAAGAGCAGCTCGGTCGCGCCGGCGATGGCCACGAAGGTCTCCGGCGAGACGTGGATGCCGACGAGGGCGAAGACGTCGAGCGCGGGGTAGTGCTCGAGCGTGTCGATGGCCATGCCCGGGTTGGTCAGCTTCTCCGAGAAGGCGAGCACGATCAGCGCCACGCCGACGCCGAGGCGCAGCCACAGCAGGGCCCAGCGGAGCTGCGCGCGCGAGGGGTGCGCGGCGCCGTTGGCGTCGGCACCGGGAGGTACGACGACGAGGAAGGCCGCGACGGCAGCGAGGTTCGCGCACTCGCCGAGCGCCGTGGGGCCGGCGACCAGGGCGAGGGCCGGGCCGAGGCCGAGGACGAGCGCGGCGGCCGGGCGCAGGTTGATGCCGGTCACCAGCCAGATCCCGAGCGCCGCCTCCACGAGGAGGAGCGCGTTGCCACCGACCCCGTGGAGGTGGTCGTTGGACGGGGTGATGAAGGCCCCCGTCGCGGCCAGCGCGAGCAGGGCGACGCCGAGGTGGATGCCGAGCAGCCGCGGCACCCACGGCACCAGCCGGCCGATCGGGGCGAGGAACGGCAGCTCCGGCCGGTCGACCCGCAGCGCGACGAGACGCCACACCAGGGTGACGGCCACGACCGCGGCGGTGAGCGCGAGCGGCAGCGGCGAGAGGAAGAAGGACCAGTCACCTGCCTGCTGCGACTCGACGAACCAACGTTCGTGGGTGGGGAGGACAGGGGCGAGCACGGCGTGCGGGAGGGTCATGTCCACTCCATCGGCGGCGCACCCGCCCCGGATGAGCGGCGAAAGGTCCGGACTGCGGGGGACCTAGGACCCGTTTACCCTGCGGGGGTGATGGCTCCGCGATGCGCCGCCCTCGTGCTCGCGGTCGCGGGGGCCGCGGCGGGCGCCCTCGTCGTGGCACTCGGCCACGACCTCGTCGACCTGCACGCCTACCGGCACGGCGGCGCCGCCGTCCTCGACGGGTCCTCGCCCTACGCGAGCGACGACCCCGTCACCGGGCTGCCGTTCACCTACCCGCCGTTCGCGGCCGTGCTGATGGCGCCGTTGGCGCTCCTCCCCCACTGGCTCGCCGCGACCCTGTGGACCGGCGCCTCCGCGGCGGCCCTCGGCGGGTCGGTCGTGCTCGTGCGGCACGCGCTCGGGCGTACGACGTCGGCCGGCGTCGCGGTCGGGCTGTCCGTGGCCGCCGTCGCGCTCGAGCCGGTCTGGCAGAACCTGGCCTTCGGGCAGGTCAACCTGCTGGTCATGCTGGTCGTGCTCGCCGACCTGCTGCGACCGGCGGGACGGTGGTCGGGGCTCGCGGTCGGCGTGGTGGCCGGGATCAAGCTGACCCCGCTCGTGTTCGTGGTGCTGCTCGTGCTGGCGGGCCGCCCGCGGATGGCCGCCCGCGCGACCGTGGCGTTCGCGGCCACGGTCGTGGTGGGGCTGGTCGCGGTCCCCGGCGCGGCGACGTACTGGACCGAGCGGCTCCTGGACCCGCGCCGCGTCGGCCCGCCGGCGCTGGCCCACAACCAGTCGGTCTCCGGCGCGCTCACCCGCCTGCTGGACGGGGTGCCGCCGACCGCGGTCTGGGCGGTCGTCGCGGGGACCCTCGCCCTGATCCTCCTGGCCGTCGCCGGAGCTCGGTGGCGCGGAGGCGACCCGGTCCTGGCCACGTGCCTGGCCTCCCTGGCGATGCTGCTCGCCTCGCC
>CAZDAO010000034.1:13037-14452 GCA_964503015.1 uncultured Nocardioides sp.
GCGGCCTACTGACGGTCGGGGTCCGCCTCGGGGATCGGGGCGCCCGGGTCCTCGCCCGGCGCGACGGGGTCGACGGCAGGGTCGCCGGACGGGACGACCTGCGGGTCGGTCTCGGGCTCCATGGGGGTGGTGGTCATCGATCCTTCGTACGCCGACCGCGCCGGGGTCGCAACGACGCCCCCACCCGTTGAGGTGGGACGGGCGCGCGAGCAGGTGGTGGTTGACTGCCCCCGTGAGCCTGGTGACCTGGCAGGACCTGTGCCTCGACGCGCTCGACGTCGCGAGGATGTCCCGATTCTGGGCCGCGGTCAGCGGCCTCGACCTCGCCGACCCGGAGCCGCCCGCGACGCTGCGCGGGCCGACGAGCCGCCACACGCTGTGGGTGAACCCGGTCGACCGTCCGCGCCAGGCGAAGAACCGGGTGCACCTCGACGTCGAGTGCGCCTCGGTGGACGACCTCGTGGCCCTCGGCGCCACGGTGAAGGCGTCCGCTGAGGAGACCGGGCTCGGCTGGACCCGGATGGCCGACCCCGAGGGCAACGACTTCTGCGCGTTCGTCCGGCCGCCCGCGCGCCTGGCCGCCTACCGGCTCCACGGCATCGGCATCGACTGCCGCGACGCCGAGGCGCAGGCGCGCTGGTGGGGCGACCTCTTCGGCACCGACCCGGTCCACGACCCCGAGGACGGCTGCTGGACGCTCACCGGGATCGCCGTCGACGAGCGGATGACGCTCGACTTCGACACCGTCCCCGAGCCGCGCACCGAGCCCAACCGCGTGCACTGGGACGTCCGGGGCGACGTCGACGAGCTGCTCGGGCGCGGCGCGACGCACCTGTGGGACCAGCCGCGCTGGACGGTGCTCGCCGACCCGGAGGGCAACGAGTTCTGCGTGTTCCCGCCGCGCTGACGGGTCGGGCTCAGGCGCGACCGCCGCTGCGGCGCTGCTGCACCTTGCGCACGGCCTCGCGGATCTTGGCCTGGTTGTGGGGCTTGCGGGCCTCGTCGTAGACCTTCTTGGCGATCCCTGCGGCGGCGAGCTTCTTGGCGATACCCATGCCTCCACCCTGCCAGCGCGGCACAAGGCCGGGTCCGCCGTTGTCCGGCGTACGGCACAATCCTCGTCGTGACCACTCGGATCTCTGTGGCGGGCCTCGGCTACGTCGGCCTCTCGATGGCGGTGCTGCTGGCGCGGCACAACACGGTCGTGGGCCTGGACCTCGACGCCGAACGGGTCGCGAGGCTCAGGCGCGGCGAGAGCCCCATCCACGACGACGACATCTCCCGCTTCCTCGCCGAGGAGGAGCTCGACCTCGCCTTCACGACCGACCCGGAGGAGGCCCACACGGGCGCCGACTTCGTGATCATCGCGACGCCGACCAACTACGATCCCGAGACCCATCGCTGCGATACGGGCA
>CAZDAO010000034.1:14462-16424 GCA_964503015.1 uncultured Nocardioides sp.
CCCGGTCACCAACTACTTCGACACCGGCTCCATCGAGGCGGTGATGCGCGACGTGCAGCGGATCAACCCCGACGCGACGATGGTCGTGAAGTCGACGGTCCCGGTGGGCTACATCGAGGACGTACGCGCCCGTCTCGGCACCACGAACGTCATCTTCTCCCCCGAGTTCCTCCGCGAGGGCCGGGCGCTGCACGACAACCTGCACCCCGCGCGCATCGTCGTCGGCGAGGACTCCCCGCGGGCCCGCGCCTTCGCCGAGCTGCTGGTCAAGGGCGCCGACGCCGACGACGTACCCCTCCTGTTCACCGCGCCCACCGAGGCCGAGGCGATCAAGCTGTTCGCCAACACCTACCTCGCGATGCGGGTCGCCTACTTCAACGAGCTCGACTCCTTCGCCCTCTCGCGCGGCCTGGACTCGCGGTCGATCATCGACGGCGTCGGCCTCGACCCGCGGATCGGCACGCACTACAACAACCCGTCGTTCGGCTACGGCGGCTACTGCCTGCCCAAGGACACCAAGCAGCTGCTGGCCAACTACTCCGACGTCCCGCAGACGCTGATCTCCGCGATCGTCGAGGCCAACACGACCCGCAAGGACTTCATCGCCTTCGACATCATCGACCGCGAGCCCGAGGTCGTCGGCATCCACCGGCTGATCATGAAGGCCGGCTCGGACAACTTCCGGGAGTCCTCGGTGCAGGGGATCATGAAGCGGCTCAAGGGCAAGGGCATCGAGGTGATCGTCTACGAGCCCGAGCTCGCGGAGGACCACTGGTTCGGCTCCGAGGTCACCCGCGACCTGGCCGTCTTCAAGGAGCGCTCGGACCTCATCGTGGCCAACCGGATGGTCGAGGAGCTGCGCGACGTGGCCGACAAGGTCTACACCCGCGACCTCTTCGGCGGCGACTGATTGATGGCTCGCTCCGTCCGCCCGCTTCCGACGGTTCACCATGGTATGCAGACGAACCCGCACTTCCCACGGTCAGTTGATCGCGGGAACCGCTGGTTCACCGACATACCTTGATGAACCGTCACCGTGAGGCGCAGACGAACAGGGCTACTTGCGGCGGCCGAAGAGGCTCCGCCTCTCCTCGACCCCGTCGGAGGCGGGCCCGGCCGAGGGCGTCCGGTCCTGGCCGAGTGCCTTCATCAGACGGCGCTCCGACTTGTCCGGGTCCATCGGTGGACGGGCGGGGAGGAGGAACCGCTCGACCTCCCGCTCGGCGGTCGGCACCCAGCCGACGGCGGTGGCGTCGTAGGCCTTGACCCCGAACGCCTCGTCCATCAGCGCCTCGCGGTCGTCGCCGGGTGAGGCGAGCCGCGCGACCCGGGCGAGCGCGGCGGTGCGCTCGAGGCGCGCGGCTCCGCCGGAGGGGTACGCCAGCGCGCGGGCGCCGTGGTGGGTGCGCTCGAGGTCGCCGAGCATCGCCGACAGCGCGTCGGGGAGCGGCGCCATCGAGACGTCGGGCAGGGTGAGCACGAACTCGGCGTCGGTCGTCGCGGGCGCGGTCTCGAGCAGGCGCACGCGCGGCTCGTGGAGGTAGGAGCGGTGCACCAGCCGGGTCTCCAGGACCGGGTCCTCGACGGGCTGGACCCGGTCGTCGTGCACGCTGCTCCACGGACCCACGACGGTGACCCGCAGGTCGGGGACGTCGCCGTCGAGCAGCGAGTCGACCACGCGGATGGTCTCGTCGGCGGTACCGGCCGGCACCACGACCTCGAGGTAGGGCACCTGGTAGGCGCGGCCGCGCCGGTTGCGCTTGGGCCGCATGGTCGGCACCAGGTCGGCAAGGTAGGGGTCGTTGAACCGGTTGACCTGCTCGGCGCGGCGCAGCACCTGGGAGCGGCCGAGGTGCCAGCTGCGCGCCTCGCGGTCGACGACGAAGACACCTCCGGCCTGGGCCAGCGAGTGGCCGAGGTGCATGTCCTCACCGAGGCGCAGCGTGCGGTCGAAGCCGTCGG
>CAZDAO010000035.1:0-16414 GCA_964503015.1 uncultured Nocardioides sp.
CCACCACAGCGGGTCGTCCGGAATTCGGCATGTCCGGACGTTCCGTTCGGCGATCCCCATCCGGTTAGCGAGACAGAGACGACCTAGCGCAGCTTTGAGTTGCTGTGCGAGCCGCTTGAGGTTCGGCTTGCGGGACGTGGCTACACCCGCGCTCCGCGTGACAGAGATGCGAGTAGACCCGGTTCGGGTTCAGCGAGGTACCGATGTTGTCGGGCGGAGAACTGGGTAGGGCATTCCCAAGGAGCACCGCGGACCGGCGGCAGGTACGCGAGGAGTCTCCTGGCTGGCGGCGTCGAGGCCATCCGGCGGGCGGTGCACTTGACGGCTGGCCGAAGTCAGAAGCAGGCAAGCACGCTGCAGGTCGAGAGAAGTTTTCCTAGGTCGGCGCTGGGCGCCGCAGGCAAGAATCTTCGTTGTTCACATGACGTGGATCGTTTGTGTCCACTACGTTCTGCGCACGCGCCATCCACTCGGGGTGTGCGCAGGTCTCGGGGGAGGGTCTGATGAGGGCTCACGCACGTCTCGTCGGCTTGGTGTCGGTGCTGGTTGTGGCGTTGTCCGGGTTGTCCCCGGCGACGGCGACAGACCTCGCCTCCGGCCACAAGGATCCGACCGCTGTCCGTCACAGCGCTGACGGGTCCGAGCGTCGGTTGCCCAAGCCACACATCGCGAAGGCTCCTCGGGCGACCGGCCAGGCGCCGGTCGTGGTGACGACACCCACGTCGCGGGTTGTGCGTCGTGGGCAGGACGTGCGTGCGGAGTACTTCTCCGCGCCGGAGTTCGTACGGACGGACCGGGGCTGGAAGCGGCTTACGGGTGCGGTGGCGCGCTCGCGTGGTGGCGCTGTCTCGACCGTGCGGTCGGCCGTACCGGTAAGGTTCGGCCAGGCGAACGGCCGGTTGGCGACTCTCGACCTCGGTCGCCGTCCCGTTTCGATGCGGTTGGTGGGCGCGCGGGGGTCGCAGCCGCGTGTGATGCGGGGTGGATCCACTCGGCGCCCAGGCCAGGTCCGCTATCGGGATGTGATGCGTGGGGTGGACCTGAGCTACGAGGTGCGGGGGTCGGTGGTCAAGGAGAGCCTGATCCTTGCCGATCGCCGGGCTCCGCGTCGGTTCACGTTCGTGATCAAAGACCGGCGTCACCGGTTGGGCAAGGTCGTGAAGCTGGGGCGCGGTGCGTACGGGTTCACGGGACTGAGCCGGAACGGGATGGCGCTCTCGCTGGCCGCGCCGATGGCGTGGTCGCGCGGGGAGAAGGGTACTGCGGTTCCGGGTGACGGTTCGGCAGCGCAGCGGGTGACGCGCACCCGGACGGGGTATCGCGTCGTCGTGGGTTTGGACCGCGGGTGGGCTCGGTCGGCGAGGTTCCCGGTCACCCTGGATCCCACGATGAGTTTCTCCTATCCCGAGGGGACACTCGCGACTGCTTTTGGGCCGGTGTGGTGGGGCTGGCGGACGTGGGACTGCGAGGAGCCGGAGTCGTGCCCCGCGATGATGACTTCTGACGGTTCGATGTTCTTGCAGTGGCCCACCTACGCCGACACCGGGTACGGCGGTCACGTCCGGATGAACTTGTCCAATATCCCGTGGTGGACGAACATCACCAGCGCCACGCTGGACGTGGACGCACACGTGGAACAGGAGAGCTCTCGGGGTTACGAGTACGACGTCTTCGCGGCCACCAGCGACTTCGAGGCCGGGGATCCCCTGCCTGGGCCGGAGGACGGGCCGTCCACGGCACTGGCGCAGCCGGAGTGGGACCAGTCGAGTCCCGACTACGAGATGTCGGCCGACGTGACCGAGCTGGTGAAGTACTTCGTCGAATCGGGCTCAGGGCCGAACTCAGGCATGACGATCGTCACTCCTTGCGCGAGCAGTCCCTGTGAGACGCGGGCCAACTTGGGTGGACGTAGACCCCACCGCCGGGTGGAGTCCTCCGAGTACGCCAGCACGGCGGTGTTGAGCAACCCGTCTCTGACCATCGAGTACACGGGACCCGTGCTGCCGCCGCCGCTGCCGGTGGACCAGACGTTCGGTTGCAACAACTGCCACGAGTGGGGCACGGGACCGGACGCGGTCGCGCATGACGCGGACCCCATCAACACCGCCGCTGGATCCGCAGAGGAGGTGGCCATCGACGCACGGCTGACGACCTCGCGGGGGTCGGGCGCCGTGTTGCCTTGGGGCCGTGTGTTCAACGGAGGCGATCAGTCCGATGGTCCGCTGGGCGTTGGGTGGACCCATCCCTACAACGCGTCGGTCAGCGAGTCCACCGACGCGGAGGGGGTGACCACTGCGACGTTCCGCGATCCCACCGGCGGACGGTGGCGGTGGACGCGAACCACTGGCGGGGAGTACCTCCCGAAGCCGGGTGTGACCGCGAGGCTCACCGCGACCCCCGACGGCGGCTGGCGCGTCCGGTCCGTCGGCGGTCGTCAGCTCACCTTCGACGCACAGGGCCGCGAAGTCTCAGACCTCGACCGGTTCGGCCGGGGCATGACGCTGGACTACACCGGCGGACGGCTGGCCTCGCTGACCCGAACCCGGGGTGGAGCGACGACCACCCTGACATATGGGACCAGCGGCGCCGCTGACGGACGCATCGTGGGCGTGAGCCTGCCGGGTGGCCGGTCGGTCTCGTACGGGTACACCGAGGCGGCAGGCGAGGTGAAGCTCGCGTCGGTGCAGGACGTGACCGGGGAGACCACGACCTACACCTACAACACCGACGGACAGCTCGCGGGCATCACCGACCCGGAGGGCAACACCCGGGCGGTCAACACCTACGACGCCGAGGGCCGGGTCGTCGGCCAGGCGGAGCCGACCAGCACCACCGAGAACCCTCATGGGTGGACGTTCGACTGGCAGGACCACTCCGGTGGTGAGACCGACAACCCCGACGGCACCGGGTTGCAGACCACGACCGACCCCGACGGGATCAAGACCCAGCAGTACTACTACGGCAACGTGTTGTTCCGCAGCGTCGATGCAGCGGGCGGGAAGACCGACTACACCTACGACGAGGACGCGAACCTGGTCGCGGTCACCGACCCACTGGGCTACGTCACCACGATGACCTACGACAGCCGCGGCAACCTGCTCACCCGCACCGGCCCGGCACCGGAGTCGATCACCGAGACCTGGACCTACAACGCCGAGGATCAAGTCACCTCCTACACCAACGGCGAGGGTGAGACCACAACCACCAGCTACACCGGTGGCCTGCCGGTGAGCGTGACCGACCCCGAGGGCGGAGTCACCCACCACACCTACAACAGTGCCGGTGACCTCATCGAGACCACCAGCCCGGCCGGACGCACCACCGAGTACACCTACGACACAGGCGGGAACCTGACCTCCCAGACCACGCCGTCCGGTGCGACCACCACCTGGACCTACGACGCCGCGGGCAACCAGCTCACCGAGACCACACCGCGGGGCAAGACCACGACGTTCACCTACGACGGCGCGGGGCGGATGCTGACCAACACCGACCCCGCCGGCACGGTCACCAGCCACACCTACGACCGGGCCGGCCGCGCCACCCGCACCCGGGTCCTCACCCCCGGCGACACCATCCTGCGGGACGGCGGCACCACCTACGACGCGGCCGGACGCGTCACGACGCAGACCCTGTTCGACCGCACCATCGCCGCCCACGACTACACCGCGGCTGGACGGCTGCAGCACACGGTCGACGCCGAAGGACGGGACACCTGGTACGGCTACGACCAACTCGGTCGCGGTGTCAGCCGAGAAGGGCCCGGTGTTGCCAGATACGAGTCCTTCGACCTGGCTGGCCGGCTGGCCGACCGCTACGCCGACGGCATCTCGACCAGCTTCGGCTACGACTCCGCTGGGCGGCAGACCACGGTCACGACGGCCGGGCAGACGACCACCACCGGCTACGACGACGCCGGTCGTGCTGTCACGGTGACCGACCCCGATGGCGGGGTCACCACTATGGGCTACGACGACAACGGGCGCCTGATCTCACGGGCCGCGCCAGGGCGCCCGGCCGCGACCTTCACCTACGACGCCGACGGCAACCGACTCTCCGCAACCTCCCCCTCCGGGCTCTCGACGCGGACGTGGACCTACACCCCCGACGGCCATCTCGCCACGGAGACCGCCCCGCGTGGTAACGCGCCCGGCGCCACGCCGGCCGACTACACCACCAGCTACACCTACGACGCCGACGGCAACCCGATCAGCCAAACCGACCCCCTCGGGAACAGTTGGACCACCACCTACGACGACCTGGGCCAGTCCGCCACGGTCGAGGACCCCCGGGGCCACGTCACCGGCTACGCCTACGACCGGCTCGGGCAGCTCACCACCGTGACCGCCCCGGACGACAGCGAGACCAGTTACGACTACGACCAGTACGGCAACCGCACCGCCCGCACCGACGCCCGCAACCACACCACCAGCTACACCTACGACGCCGTCGGACAGGTCCTCACCGAGACCGACCCGCTCGACCGCACCCAGACCTACACCTATGACGGGTTCGGCAACCTGGCCACCCACACCAACGCTCGCGGCCAGACCATCTCCTACCAGTACGCCTGGGGAACCAGCCGGCCCACCGTCCGTGAGCACGACGGCACCCAGGACACCTTCAGATACGACCAGGCGGGTCGACTGACCGGCTTCACCGACACTACCGGCACCACCGCCCTGACCTACAACGGTCGAGGACTGCTCACCGGCGTTGACCAGCCCGGCGATGACGACTACGCCTACACCTACACCCCCGACGGGCACGTCGCATCCCGCACCTACCCCTCCGGCGCCGTCATCAGCTACACCTACACCGCCGATGGGCTCACCGCCACCCAGGACCGCGGCGGACGCACCACCAGCTACGGGTGGGACCGCGACCAGCAGCTCACCCAGATCACCTACCCCGCTGGGGTCGACAAGACCGAGACCCGCACCCTCGACCCCGCCGGACGAATCACCAGCATCGACACCACAACCACCACCACGTCGACGCCGCTCCTGACCATCGCCTATGACCGCAACCCGATCGGCGCACCCGTCACGATCACTCGCACACGCGGCACCAACACCCCCAGCAGCGAGTCGTTCTCCTACAACGATCGCGACTGGCTCACACGCTGGTGCACGGCTAGCGCAACATGCACGGGGAACACTGCGGACCGGGTGGACTACGGTTACGACACCGTCGGCAACCAGACCGACGTCACTGGCACCGGCGACGTCCCCGATCCCGGCACCACCGCGATGACATACGACGCCGCCGACCAGCGGGTTTCGACCGTCCGGAGCGGCGGCACCGACCCCGGCACCACCAGCTACGCCTGGGACGCCGACGGAAACCTCACCAGCGGCGGCCGCAGCTACGACGCACTCAGTCGGCTTACGAGCGCACAGACCGCGACCGGCGACCCGGTTACCTATACGTACAACGCCACCGGCCAACGCCGCACCATCACCACGGGCGGCGGCGCGACCGGATGGTCATGGGACATCAACAACCCCCTGCCCACGCTCGCGCGCACCACGGCCCCCCAGAGCCCTGCAATCGAACATGACTTCACCCCACACGGCTCGGCACTCTCCTCCGGACAGCCCGGTAGTTCCGGTGACTGGCAGTGGTACACCCACGACGCACTCGGCTCCACCACCGACACCTTCACTACCGCCGGAGACCCGCTCCACCAGCTCACCTACGACCCGTGGGGTGATGTTCTCGACGACGTCGCCCTGGTGCCCACCGCCGCCAGCCCCGCGTTCGGCTACACCGGCGCCGCGACCGACCCCGGAACCGGTGACTGGCACCTCAGGGCCCGCGACTACGACCCATCCCTCGGTGCGTTCACCACGCCCGACCCGGCCGCACCCCAGATCCCACGGCCGCTACTGAGCACATACCACTACACCAGCAACCAGCCTCTCCTCTATGTCGACCCTTCAGGAAGGATCGACTGCCCAGACTGGTTCTGCGACTCCGTAGATACAGTCGACAATGTCATCGACATCGTGACCCATACGGCAGCCAACGTCGCGGGAGGGGCAGTCAACGGCGCAGCAACCGGGCTGGACTTCAGCGCGGCCTGCATCACCCCCTACCAGTGGGTAGAAGGCATCTGCTCGGAATATCTCAACGGCGGCGGATGGCGCCCCGCTGAATGGGTCAGCGGCCACTTCACCGACTTGATCGGCGCCAACCCCGATGCGTTCTGCTACAACCTCAGCGAATGGATCGGCCCCCCGACCGCAGCAGGAGCAAAGGCAGGTCTGAAGGGCATCCGAAAACTGTTCCAACACCTGACCGGCCGCGCAGGCACGCGCGGCGCCGCGAATGCTGGCACGCGCTGGATTGACGATCTGCTACGACCCGGCGGAGTGGCGATCGGCAAGTCTGGAACGGACGACACCATCCGGGAACTCACGGGCGGTCTAGCGGAAGCCCAAGCAATGTTTCAGCAACTGAGTCACGGCGGAACGGTCGTGGCCCAGACGCCCAAGCTGACGCGAGTCGAGCTTCCTAATGGCGGATTCGTACAACTGCGAACCGTGATGTCGCGGAGCCCGAACACGGCCGCAACGATCGACGTCAACATTCCCGGACTCGACATCACGAAGTTGAAGTACAACCCATGACGAGCAATCTGACCGTAGCGGCCTCGGTGGCGATCCTTGTTTATCGAGAGCTCGAAGACGACTATGTGGGCCTCTGGAAGGTCCCGTGGCACATCCGCCGCGCTGTTCCCGCGGCGAGCGACGATGAGACTCGCGAGATCTCGGCCGCTGTCCTCGAGGCCCTTATAGCCCAAGACGCAACCATCGGGATCCTCGATGAGACAACGGGGTCCTTCGACCCCTGGGATAGGGAGGCGGCCGTCGACATCGCCATGTCCGCCTGGCGCAATCTCGGCCGCGACCCGAACATCGGTGAGATCGGATGGCTCGCCCTCACGTCTTGATCGCATGCTCGTCGTCATCCTCGCGTCGCTGCCGGCTGAATCGGGCTGCTGCTGCCGACTGTGACGAGCCCTGCGGTGGCGGGGGTTTCAGGTCGCCGACGCGGATCTCTGAGATCGTATTTGCGCGACAGTTCCCGTGAAAGTCTGCAGACGACCTCGTGGACCTTGCCTGCTGTCGACGACGCTTGAAAACGAGGCCATAGCGACGGTCGAAAACGAGGCCACCCAGACAGATTGGATGGGTGATCTCTGTGGAGGATTGGGCTCTGATCCGGCGGCTGGTGGCGGATGGTGTTCCGCAGCGTCAGCTCGCGCGGGACTTGGGCATCGGGCGGGCGACGGTGGCACGAGCGCTGGCGTCAGACCGGCCACCGAAGTACGAGCGGCCAGCGGTGCCGACGTCGTTCACGCCGTTCGAACCGGCGGTGCGGCAGCTCTTGAAGGACACCCCGGACATGCCGGCCACGGTGATCGCCGAGCGTGTCGGGTGGACTGGGTCGATCACGTGGTTCCGCGAGCATGTCCGGCGACTTCGGCCTGAACACCGACCGGTGGACCCGTCGGACCGGCTGACGTGGCTGCCTGGGGATGCTGCGCAGTGCGACCTGTGGTTCCCGCCGAAGAAGATCCCACTCGAGGACGGCTCGAAGGTGCTGCTGCCAGTCATGGTGATCACTGCGGCGCACTCACGATTCATGGTCGCGAAGATGATCCCGACCCGGCACACGCAGGATCTGCTGCTGGCGATGTGGAGGCTGCTCCAACTGCTCGGTCGGGTCCCGCGGCGGTTGATCTGGGACAACGAGTCGGGCATCGGACGCGGCAAGCGGCATGCCGACGGTGTGGGCGCGTTCACCGGCACGCTGGCCACCACGCTGGTCCGGCTCAAGCCCTACGATCCCGAATCCAAGGGCGTCGTCGAACGTAGAAACGGGTTCTTCGAGACGTCCTTCATGCCCGGCCGGGAGTTCGCATCGCCGGCCGACTTCGACGCCCAGTTCACCGACTGGCTGAGGATCGCGAACGCCAGGGTGGTGCGCACCATCAGGGCCCGACCTGTCGACCTGCTCGACGCCGATCGGGCCGCGATGCTGCCCCTGCCGCCGGTGGCACCAGCGGTGGGATGGGTCAACCGGGTCCGGTTGGGACGCGACTACTACGTCCGCATCGACAGCAACGACTACTCCGTCGACCCGAACGTGATCGGCAGGTTCGTCGACGTGCACGCCGACCTGGCTCGGGTCGAGGTCCGTCACGACGGACGCCTGGTCGCGTCCCATGACCGAGTCTGGGCACGCGGGATGACGGTCACCGACCCCGCACACGTCGCCGCTGCGAAGTTGTTGCGTGAGCAGTTCCAACTGCCCCGACCAGCCGCGGATCCCGACGAGGAACTCGGGCGGGACCTGGCGGACTACGACCGTGCCTTCGGCCTGATCGACGGCGGACTCACCGATGGCGCTGCGGACGGGCTGAGCGACGGGGAGGTTGCCTGATGGCCACGAAGAAGAAGGAAGCGGCTGAGGCGCTCAAGCAGCTGACCTACCTGGCGTCGGCGTTGAAGGCGCCCCAAATCACCGAAGCAGCTGGTCGGCTGGCTGACCATGCCCGCGACGCGGGGTGGACCCATGAGGAGTACCTCGCCGCCGTGCTCGACCGTGAGGTCGCCGCCCGAAACGCATCCGGTGCCCAGCTGCGGATCCGTGCCGCCGGGTTCGGCTCCCGCAAGACGCTCGAGGAGTTCGACTGGGACGCCCAACCAGCCGTGCGCCAGCAGGTCGCCGCACTCGCATCCGGCGGGTTCCTCACCGAAGCACGCAACGTAGTGCTGCTGGGACCGCCCGGCACCGGCAAGACCCACCTGGCCACCGGCCTGGGCATCGCGGCCGCGCACCACGGCCACCGAGTCCTCTTCGCGACCGCGACCGAATGGGTCACCCGGCTCACCGACGCCCACCGCGCTGGCCGGCTGCCGAACGAGCTCGCGAGGTTACGGCGCTACGGGCTGATCATCGTCGACGAGGTCGGCTACCTGCCCTTCGAGCAAGACGCCGCGAACCTGTTCTTCCAGCTCGTCTCATCGCGCTACGAACACGCCTCGCTGATCCTCACCTCGAACCTGCCCTTCAGCGGCTGGGGTGGTGTTTTCGGCGACCAGGCCGTCGCCGCAGCGATGATCGACCGCGTCGTCCACCACGCCGACGTCCTCACCCTGAAGGGCGCCAGCTACCGGCTACGCAACCGCGGACTCGACACCCTGCCCGGCATCAGAACCCAAGACCCGGCAAACTAGACAGCACGAACCGGTGGCCTCGTTTTCGAGCGTCGGATCGGCCTCATTTTCGAGCGTTGCCGACACCTGCCTCGGCGGCTCGGCGTAACCACATCCTGTAGGGCGAAGGCGCCGGAGGTCGGCACCTGTGACCCAACTTCCCTGTCAAGACTCCACATTCCCGAAGGACTGTCCGCTGACCGGCCAATGCACGAGATCTCCGATGTAGCGGCCCGATCCCGACTCGGTCTTCAGACCTGGGCGTCGCGGCAGCACGATGAGCTCGCGCATCGGTTCGCTCAGCGAGCCCATCCCCGAGCGTTTACCACCGCGGGACCTCACCGCGCCGTGCGAACGCTTAGCCCGCCTCGGTCAACGCAGGGCTTCGGACGTGTACTGGTCGGACATCATCACGCCGTCCGGTGTCTCGTCATTCGTGACCAGCAGCCGCGGGATGAGCCACTCCATCGCCCAGACCGTCTTGACCAGGTCGAACCCGAGGGACTTGACGACCTCCGTCGCGACAACCGGTGCCTCGCGGCCCTGCGCGCGACGATCAATCTCTCGCGCGAACATTTTGCGCCAGTTCCCGATGCGGCTGCGGCGCCATGACCCTCCTCCCACTCGTGCCTCACCCACGACCGTAAACGCGAGCACCGACACAACCCCGAGGCACCTAGATCCGACCGCCGACCTTGTCGGCACGACCGCGGAGTGTCCACAGCGAAGCGGCTGACGACCGGGCTCCCGGTGTGCACTCAGACCAGTTGTTGTCCCGCGAGCCGATCGTCACCCGGTGGGGGATGGGCTCGCGGAGCGACCCGGTACGGGATGGGCTCGCGGAGCGACCCCATCGTCTGAACCGCCCTGGATTCATCGGAGGGCTGGTTGGTTGACGGCCTTCGGGTCGATGGCCGCAGTGGGGGTGATGGTTGCAGCCTGACGCTGACGTTGCTCGAACTCAACAGGTGGCAGGTAGTCGATCGAGGAGTGCAGGCGCTGGGTGTTGTACCAGTGGACCCAGCGGGCGACCTGCCATTCCACGGCCGAGCGGTCGGTCCAGGCGGGTCCGCCGTCGTCGATGGCCTCGGTCTTGAACAGTCCGATGGTCGACGCGGCTCAAGCCGGAGAAGCGCACCTCCGAGGCAATCTCGTCGAGCGCAGTTTCCAGACTCACGACCCCAGCCCTGTCGTGCCATCCACGCCGTCCGTGCCGTGCACCCCCTCGGGCGCCTGACCGGTCAGCGTGGAGATGAGGTGATCCCCGACCCACTCCTCGGCGTCGTCCCAGCTCCATGAGCGGCCGCGGACGAGCAGTGCCCAGAACTCGGGCGACATGGCCATCCAGACCAGGTCGACGGCCTGGGCTTCGCTGAGCGTCGGGGACAAGGCAGTGACTGATTGCAGGTCGCGGACGATTCCTCGGGCGCCGAAGAGCCGCTCAGCCTCAGCCGTGTCAACGAGCTCGCGCAACTGATCGTCGCCGTCGCCGGCCGTGACGGCGGCCACCAGCTGGCTGTAGATCGGCAGGACCCGCTCCGCCACCGTTCGCATCAGACCCGCGTAGCCACGCAGCTTCGCAGCTGGGTCGAGCTCCTCGAGCACCGCAACGAACTCGGGCCGATGCCGGAAGGCGACCTCGGCCTGGTCACCGACCAGGGCAATGTCGTAGGCCCGCTTCACCAGATCGGCCTTGGTGGCGCAGATCTTGTACAGCATTGCGCTCGAGATGCCTGCGTGGCGGGCCACCTCCGCCATGGTCATCGCGGCCCACCCCTTGCTCGTGAGCAAGGCCCCGGCTGCGGCTACGACCCGTTGTTGAGTGCGCTCGGCCTGAGCACGGCGCTGGGGGCTGTGGTAGTCGCGACGGGGGTTCGGGGACGTTGCCATCGAATCACCGACCTTCTATTGGGTTGACATCCACTCTACCAGTTCGTATCTTGGGTGTAGTCGTTATCTACCGAAAGGGGGGTCATGGAACTCACCACCGCGTTCGGCGCCTTCTCGGCCGCGCTGTTCGCGCTGAGCTATGTCCCCACTCTGCTCAAGGCCGTGCGCACGCGTGACCTGGTCTCCTACAGCCTGGTCAGTCTGGTCATGGCCAACGTGGGCAACCTGCTCTATTCGGTGTACGTGATCAGCCTGCCGGCGGGGCCCATCTGGTTCCTGCACGGCTTCTACGTCGTGGTCACCGCTCTCATGCTCGGGCTGCGCATCGCCCACCCCACCCGCACCCCCGGGCCAATCCAGGAGGCGTCATGTCCCAGCAAACCCACCAACACCACGCCGGCCACCACCCGCTGATCCCGGGGACTGACGAGCACGCCGCGGCGACGTCGGCGTGGAACCGGCTGACGGTTCACCGGCCCGCCGCCGTATTCGCCCCCGCCGACGCCCACGGCGTCGCCCAGGCGGTGCGCTGGGCCGTCCGGGAGGGACTCGGGGTGGCCGTGATGTCCACCGGTCACGGGGTCGCGGGTGTTGATCAGGACGGTGTCCTGATCAACACCGCCTCGCTTCGCTCGGTCTGCATCGATCCGGCCCGACGCACCGCGACGGTGGCGGCCGGAGCGCGTTGGTCCGACGTCCTCCCGGCGTGCGCACCGCACGGCCTCGTCGGGATCTGCGGGTCCAGCTCGCAGGTCGGCGTCGTCGGCTTCACCCACGGTGGCGGCTTCGGCTGGCTCAGCCGACGCCTCGGTTTCGCCTCCGGCTCGGTGAGTGGCGCGGAGCTGGTCACCGCGTCGGGCCGGGTCAGGGCGCTGCGCCGGGACCGCGACGGTGACCTCGACCTGCTGTGGGGGGTGGCGGGCGGCGCGGGCAACGTCGGCGTCGTCACCAGCCTGACCCTGGACCTGCATCCGATCGCTGGAGTGTACGCGGGGAGCCTCTACTACCCCGTTGACCGGGCGAGCGAGGTGATCGCAACGTACGCCCGGTGGTCGGCCACCCTCCCGACGGATGCGATGAGCGCGCTGGCACTGAGCGGGCTGCCCGACGCACCGAGCGTGCCGGAGCCGTTCCGGGGCCGTCGCTTCGTCGTGGTCCGCGGCTGCTTCCCCGACCAGGAGTCCGGCGAGGACCACCTCCACGACGTTCGTCGCCAGCTTGGCGACCCCGACATCGATACCTGGAGGAAGCGAGCGGCCACAGACCTCGACGGGGTCAGCCTCGACCCCACCAGCCCACTGCCATTCGTCCAGCGCGGAGAGTCACTGACTGACATCACCGACGAAGTGGCCTCGACACTGCTGGAGCACGTTATCCCGCATCTCGGGTCATCGCTGGTGATGTGTGAGGCGCGGCAACTCGGCGGCGCCATGGAGAAGTCGCCCCGCGGCCCTCACCCGATGGCGCGCACCCGGGCCCGCTACAGCGTCAACTGCATCGGCGTGGTCCCCACGCCCGACGCCGTAGCGGCGGTGCGTGCGACCCAGGACCGGATCTTCACCAGCCTGCGGCCGCACCTGACCGGGGACACCTACCTCAACTTCCTCGACGGCGACGCCACACCTGAACGAGTCCGCGCCGCCTACACCCAGCAGGACTGGGAGCACTTGGTCGCGCTCAAGAACGAGCACGACCCGCACAACGTGTTCCGGTTCAACCGGAACATCCCTCCACACGCACCCTCCTCGATCTCACTCACCCATCACAACGGAGCAACCTCATGAGTACCATCCTCGTCGCCGGCGCGGCCGGCACCATCGGCCGACACGTCGTGCCCGCGCTGGCACATCATGGTCACCGACCCGTCGCTTTCGGGCGTGACTCGGAACGACTCGCGGTGACCCATCCGGGCGTCGAGTGCAGGGTCGGCGACTTCGGCGACCACGAGACCCTGCGCGCCGCCATGGCCGGGGTCGACGGCGTGTTCCTGCTCAGCCCCAACACACCAGACCAGGTGCAGCACGAATGCGCCGTCATCGACGCCGCAGCTGCCGCGGGCGTGCGTCGGATCGTCAAGCTCTCCGCCCGCGGCGCCCACGAGACGTCCCCGGTCGCGTTCTGGCAGTGGCACGCGGCCATCGAGTCCCACCTCGAACGCAGCGGCGTACCCTACGTCGCCCTGCGGGCGGGCTTCTCCATGGCCAATGTGCTCGGACACGCCGACCAGGTCCGCGACCACGACATCCTGCCGGCACCCGCCCTAGCCGCCCCCGTCGCCATGGTCCATCCTGCCGACGTGGCCGAGGTCGCCGCGCACCTGCTCGCCACCGAGCCGTTCCCCACTGAGCGCGTCCTCGAGCTCACCGGACCCCAGGCCGTCACCTTCGCCGAGCTGGGCGAACTGCTCACCGATGTCACCGGACGCCCTATCAGCTACGTCGGTGGGACGGACGATCAGGTGCGCCAATCGCTGGGTGAGAGAGGAGTCCCGGGGTTCGTGACCGATCAGATCCTCGCCATCTTCGACCAGCTCCGGGCAGGAGCCCAGTCGTCCACCACCCCGACGGTCACCGACGTGCTCGGGAGGCCGGGACGCCCGGTGCGTGACTTCCTCGCCGAGAACGCCGCCGCCTTCAACCCCGCACGTCAAACCCGGAGCGCATCATGAGCACCCCTACCGGCGCAGCAATCTCTCAGCCCGTGAGCCCGTCCAGCGCGCCCGGCGGCCCCGCTCCGGACATCCTGCGGCGGCTGCTGGCCGTCGTGGCACCCGTCCCGATGTTGGCAATGGGCACGTCCTATCTAATCAGCCCTTTCCCTGGTGACGCGCCGCTTCCGGAGCAGGTCGCCGCCGCAACCCAGGACCCGGGCCGCATCCACCTGATGGAGTGGCTCACCGTCCCCTTCATGTTCCTCCTTCTCCCCGCCATCGCCGCTGTCATCTGGGTGGCGTATTCAGGGGCACCGCGGTTGACCACCGCAGCAGCCGTGGTGGCCGGCGGTGGACTGCTCTTCGGCCTGACCAACCTGCCAGGCCCCGTGCTCGAAGCGGCACTCATCGTGGAGGAACGCATTCCTGTCGACCCCGTCGTCCAGCTTGAGACGGCAGTCGAGGAACACCCGATCATGCTGCTCGCCGGTCTGTCCTTCATCATCGGAATCACCTTTGGGCTGCTCCTGCTTGGGTTGGCCCTGTGGCGCAGCCACGCGGCGCCAGCCTGGGCGGGATGGGCCCTGGCCCTGGGCGGGTTCACCCACCCGTTCATGCCTGGCCCCGTCGTGGCCGGAATCGGGTTGTGGGTGGCTGCCCTCGGCTTCGCTGGCGCTGGTGTGGCGCTGTGGCGCCGGGACCGCTCGCGCTGATGACCGCGCCGCTCACATCGGACACCGCTGCACCGAGGCTCCCCGGATCCTGCCGCCGTCGCAGGCTGGCTACGCCGAACCTTCCACCTCACCCACGCACAACCCCCAGCCGCGGTCGGGCTCGGAAACGAGCACCACGAGATTCCACCCGTCAAGGAGTTCTCCAGTGAACATCATCTTCACCCTCGCGTCGTCCTTCACGCTCGGCTACTTCATCAAGCAGCGCGGGCTGGCTATCCTAGCCTATCTCGCACTAGACGCGATCGTCTTCACCTACCAGACGCTCGCCGTTCTCCTCGAGTGGCTTGGACCCCAACAAGGCTTTGAAGGAGAGGCATTCGGCCCCAAACCGAACGGCTTTCCCGTCCAGTTCAGCCCCCACGAACTCGCTGGCTACGGCGTGGTGAACCTGCTCGTCATCACCGCTGGCGTCGGTCTGGTGGTGCTGGGAAGCCACCTCGCGCGCCGCCGCGGCCGGACACCCCGGACACGGCCGACGCCAAAGTGACCTGAACCAGCATGAGCACCACCGAGTGACGCGTGCTCGGGCGCGTCCTCAACCCTGCGGGGGGGCGGTAGCGAATCGCTGTGTGGACCCGTTGCCGTTCCGCGAGGTCGAAGTGGAGATGGCGATAGCGTCACTCCGTGGAGAGCCCGCCCCGCAAGCGGAACCGCTACTGGCTAGAGCGGGATCACCCCGGCGCTATTGGGCTGTTCGTTCCGATAGCGGATCCCCGTCTGGTCACCCTCCGGGTGACGGTCACTTCTTGCTGAGGACGTGGGTCAGGGTGTCCACCTCGTCGAGGCGCCATGTCATCGAGCGGCCGCCGGTGTCGCGCAGCTCGGGGCGCAAGTAGCGGCAGAACGCGAGCTCGAACCACTCCTCATCGGCGAGCCGGTCGCCAGCCTGGGCCGGGTCTTTCGGGTCGGCGACGTGGTGGGCAATCAGGCGGGCTTCGACGTCATCCGGCAGGTTGGGCTTCCCGGGCTGGTAGCGGACCTGGTCCCCCTTTGCTGCCATCCGCACCACGATGACGTTGGTGGCCTCGCTGATCGCCGACGTCACGTCCTCCACCGGCCGCCCCGCGGTGATCATGCGGTCGATGATCTTCGCGATGGTCACCCGCGGTACCACATGCTCCAGCTCCAGGCGGCCCTTCCAGGCGTTCTCGCCGCCGCCTGCCAGGGCCAAGGCGTCAGGCGACCAGGCGCCCCCGTGGGCGAACTTGCCCTGCCACAGCGTCTTTCCGGAGCCACGGAACCGGGGCTTCTCCCAGATTCCGCCCACGGCCAGCTTCACGGCCTTCGACGCGGCGTCGCGCGCGCTCGACGCACTCGACCCCTCGGGCAGCTGGCGAGCGCGCTCCCACGCGTCCAGCAGGCCAGGAAACACCGCCATGAGCGCCTTCGTGTCAGCGGGATCCCTCGACGAGTCGAAGTCGTCGCTCTCGAACGAGCCGTTCAGCCTGGTCATCCTCAGCACTCGGTCGCGCGCCTTTGCATCCAGGGCCAGCGCGGTGTCGGCGGGCGAAGGTGGGGTGGCGGTGGCGGGCAGATCGAGCCGCACGCCGTCGGTCTCCGCATGTTCCTGCACGCCGAACCTGCTGGTCGGGCGCCGGGCGGTCTCGGGCGCGACAGCGGGATCGTGGGGAGTCGTCATGGCTCCATAGTGTCCGGCGGCCGTCCAGAGCGCGCAGGGGATCCCAGTTTCGTAGCCGCAAATTCGTCCGGCCTCCCGGGCGTCACCACATGGTCGGCTCGATGGGTCGAGTCGGCGCTGCGGGCGACAGCGCCCGCCACGGAGAGCTTCTTCAAGTCTTTTCCAAAGAACGTCCTCAACCGGCAGCCCTGGGCCACCCGCGAGGACCTCCGGATCGCGATCCCGCACCGGGTCGCTCCGCGAGCCCATCCCGCACCGGGTCGCTCCGCGA
>CAZDAO010000036.1:0-16345 GCA_964503015.1 uncultured Nocardioides sp.
AGGCGGCTCGGGCGCGGGGCGGGGCGCGGCCTTCGGGGCGGGCCTCTTCGCGGCGGGCCTGCGCGCGGACGGGGCGAGGTCACGCGCGGCCGAGGAGGGGCGCGTCCTGCCGGTGCCGCGGCCCGGGCGACCGCCGGTGCCGATGGGGATCACCACGGCGTCCTCGCGAGCGTCCTGCGCCTCCTCAGGCACGGCCGACCCCCTCCAGCTCGCCGGGCGAGAGCTCCCGGCAGAAGTCGGCGAAGGCCTCGGCCGTGGTGAACTGCGGCTCGAACTCCAGCTGGGTGCGCATCCGGGTGGTGTCCACACCCCGACCGTAGGTGAGGAACCCCAGCTGCTCGGGGGAGAAGTCCGACAGGCGGGCCTGCCGCATCGTCGCGCCCAGACGGCCGACGGCGAACCGGGGCATCGCCACGGACGGCTTGCCGAGACGTCGTACGGCCTGGGTCAGGGTCAGCAGCCCGTCGCCGGCGACGTTGAAGGTGCCGGCCTTGCCGGTGACGACGGCATGGCGCAGGACCCGGAGCAGGTCGTCCTCGTGGAGGAACTGCAGGCGGGGGTCGAAGCCCAGCACCCGCGGGATGACCGGCAGCCGGAAGTAGTTGGTCAGCGGGCTCGACACGTGGGGGCCGATGACGTTGGCCGCGCGGAGCAGGGTGACGCTGACGTCGGGGCGCCGGCGGGCGAAGCCGCGGACGTAGCCCTCGATCTCGTAGACGTCCTTGGCGTAGCCCGAGGACGGCAGCCGCTTGGGGCCCATGTCCTCGGTGAACATCGCCGGGTCACGCGGGCTGGACCCGTAGACGGTGGTGGTCGACTTCACGACCAGGCGCTCGACGGTCGACGACTTCTGGCACGCAGCGAGCAGCTGCATGGAGCCGATGACGTTGAGCTCCTTCATCGTCCCGCGGCCGCCGGCGGAGCCCGGCGTGGCGATCACGCTCATGTGGACGACGGAGTCGACGTCCTCCTTGGCGATGACCTTGGCGATGACGGGGTTGCGGATGTCGGCGCGGACGAAGGAGACGTCCCCGATGTCGCCCCGCGGAGGGACGACGTCCACGCCGATCACTCGCTCGATGGACGGGTCGCCGGCCGCGGCGCGCGCGAAGCGTCGCCCTATGTCCCGGGAGATCCCGGTGACCAGCACGACCCGACCCATGGGCGAGCGGTGTTACTTGCCGAGCTTGCGGCGCTGGACGCGCGTCTTCTTGAGCAGCTTGCGGTGCTTCTTCTTGGCCATGCGCTTGCGCCGCTTCTTGATGACAGAACCCACGGTGAGACCTTTCCTTTCGGCCGACGTTCGTCGGCCGGACCCGCACACCCTACTTGGCAGGTGTGCGGAGCGCGGAATCGAGTCTCGCGGACCTCAGCCGGCGTTGTAGAAGCTCTTGCGGAGGTACTCGTTCACGTCGTCCTCGGTGACGCGGAAGGAGCGGCCGACGCGGACCGCGGGCAGCTCGCCACCGTGCACGAGCCGGTAGACCGTCATCTTCGAGACGCGCATCTTGGCCGCGACCTCGGCGATGGTCAGGAAGTGGGCCTCGGACATGTCGCCAGGGGTGTTCTCAGCCATGGTGTGTGCACCGATCTCTCTCGCGGCGACGGCGCCGGCTTCCGCGCCGGCGTCACAGGCGTGCCGCTAACGACCGAGATTAGGGCGCGCGTGACGCGTGGGGAAGAGGAATGCCAGAGAAACTTGTGGGACTCGCGGCGTGTCGGTTTGATTCTTTACCGTTCTCGCCTTGCCGCAACCCGTCCGCGGCGCCACGTCAGGGCAACGGGTCGAGGCCGTGGAGCGGGAAGACCTCCATCCGGGTGGCGTGGATCGCGCGGTCCAGCCAGGTCTCCGGGTCGTAGCCCCCCGACCAGTCGCGGTAGGCCGGCGTACGACCGTCGGTCATCCGGTGCGGGGCGCTCGCGCCCAGCACCTCCTCGACGTGGGCCCGCCACCGCGGGGGCGTCGGTGTGGTGGGGTCGAGGGGGCGACCCGAGGCGATGGCGAGGAGGTGGGTCCAGGCCCGCGGAACCACGTCGACCACCGAGTAGCCGCCGCCTCCGGTGACCACCCACCGACCGTCGGCGACCTCGTGGGCGAGGTCGTGGAGCGCGAGGTACGCCGCGCGCTGTCCGTCGACGCTGAGCATCATGTGGGCGAGCGGGTCGTCCATGTGCGAGTCGCAGCCGTGCTGGGTGACCAGCACCTGGGGCTGGAACTCCCGCAGCAGCGGGGGTACGACGGCGTGGAACGCCCGCAGCCAGCCCGCGTCGGCGGTGCCCGGCGGCAGCGCCACGTTGACCGCGCTCCCCTCGGCCCCGGGGCCGCCGGTGTCGGTCGGGAAGCCGGTCCCGGGGAAGAGCATCTGACCCGTCTCGTGCAACGAGATCGTCAGCACCCGCGGGTCGTCCCAGAAGATCGCCTCGACGCCGTCGCCGTGGTGGACGTCGATGTCGACGTAGGCCACCCGCTCCACACCGTCGGCGAGCAGCTGCTTGATGCCGACCGCGACGTCGTTGTAGATGCAGAACCCGCTGGCCCGGTCGGGCATCGCGTGGTGCAGGCCACCGGCGATGTTCACCGCGTGCAGCGACTCCCCGCTCGAGACCTGGCGGAACGCCTCGAGACTGGCGCCCACGACGTGCGCGCTGGCGAGGTGCATGTCCTTGAAGACCGGGTCGTCCTCGGTGCCGAGCCCGCGGGCCGGGTCCTCGAAGCCAGGCGTCGCGCCGGCACGGGTGACCGCGTCGATCAGGCCCTGCTCGTGCACGGTCGCGATCTGCTCGTCGGTCGCGACGGGCGCGTCGACGCGCTTGATGGCGTCGAGCACGCCGAGCTCCTCGGCCAGGCGCATCGTGAGGTCGACGCGGACGGGCGACATCGGGTGCGAGGGGCCGAAGTTGTACTCCGTCAGCGTCTGGTCGAAGACGACCGACGTGGGACCCGCGCACTCCATGTGGCGGACGTTACTCCCGCACGGGGTGCTGTCCGCCCACCGGACAGTCTTGAACACGTTCAATTCTACTGGCACGCTGGTGTCGACGACGTTCGACCACCGGAGGCACCATGGACCGACCACGCTGGCGGCCTCAGGTCCTGTGGGTGCCGGCGGGCGGCCTGCTGGGTGCCGCAGCGGGAGCAGCGACAGGCGCGGTGGCGTTGACCGTGCTGACACTGGTCGCCGACGACGTGACCCTCGCGCGATCGGGTGGAGTCGTGGCTGCCGTGGGGGCCATCGTGCCCATCGGGGTGCTCGGCGGCTTCTTCGGCGGCCTCACCGGCCTCGTGGTGGGACTCGTCGTGGGCCTCCAGATGACCTTCCTCGTCGGGTCGCACCTGCCACGCGAGGTCGCCCGACCCCGGGCGTACCGCCTCGGGTTCGTGCTGCCGCCGCTCACCATGGCCGGGCACGAGGTGGTCACCGCCCTGATGGCGGGGGCGGACCTCTCCCGGTCGGGGACGGACGTGCTCTGGTGGGTGGTGACGACGGGCGGTGCCTCGCTGTTCGGGGGGCCGATGGCACGGCGGGTGGCCGGGTGGCAGCCACCCAGGCTGCCGGTCTCCTAGGGTGACGCCCGTGCCCGGGAAGAGGACGGCCAAGGCCGAGCAGACCCGCTCGGGCATCGTGGACGCGGCGATGAGGCTCTTCCGCGCCGGCGGGTACGACGCCGCGACCATGCGCGCGATCGCCGACGAGGCCGGGGTCTCGCTGGGGAGCGCGTACTACTACTTCTCCGGCAAGGAGGAGCTGGTGCAGGCGTTCTACGACCAGATCCAGGTCGAGCACGCCGCCGCTGCGGAGCACGCGCTCGACCAGCCGGCGTTCGCCGACCGCCTGAGCGGGGTGGTGGAGTCGTTCGTCGACGTGGCCGAGCCGTTCCACGACTTCGGAGGGCAGTTCTTCCGCACCGCAGCCGACCCCGGCTCGCCGCTGTCACCCTTCTCGGCGCAGTCCGCTCCCGCGCGGGAGGCGAGCACCGAGCTCTTCCGGCGCTGCGTGGAGGGCTCCGACCTCAAGGTCGCACCCGCGTTGCGCGAGGAGCTCCCTGACCTGCTGTGGTTGCTGCACATGGGCGTCGTGCTGTTCTGGGTGCACGACGACAGCAGTGGGCAGCGGCGCACGCGCACCCTCGTCGCCGGCCTCGTGCCGCTGGTCGACCGGGCGGTCCGGCTGACCCGGCTGCCGCTGGTCCGCGGGCTGGTGGACGACGCGCTCGGCGTCGTCCGCCAGGTCCGCGGGGCCTGACCTCAGGCAAGGCGGCCGGTCCGGGCGAGAGAGGTCATCTGCTCGACCGTGATCGTCGGGGAGGCGAGGCCGGTGAGCGCGCCGCCCCACCGCTCGGGCGAGCGGACGAACATGCTCACGTCGCCCGTGGCCGGGTCCTCGCCGACCCACACCTCGGCCGACGCGCCGCTCTCCAGCGCGACCGGCTCGGCCCACCCCGGGAGCTGTCCGGGGTCGTAGACGCGGAGGAACTGGTCGCCGAGAGGCACCTCGTCGACACCGCGCTCGTAGGTGAACGTCATCCCGGCGAGCCTGAAGGTCTCGGTCACCGTGTCCTCCTCGGACGGCGACGTGGTGGACGCACCAGCGGTGGGCACAGCCGTGGTGGCCTCCGGAGTCGCCGGCGGGGCCGGGGAGTCCGTCGAGCCGAGCACCAGCACCGCGGCGGCCACGGCACCGACGGCCGGCAGCGCCATCAGGCCAGGGCGCGCCCACAGCGGGCGGGTGCGCACCTTCGGCACGGCACCGTCGTAGGTCATCTCGCCGGCCTCGGCGCGGAACGCGGCCGCCAGCTCTCGGGTCAGGTCATCGTCGGTCAGCATGGGTCATCTCCCTCTCACTGGTGAGCGCGGCCCGGAGTCGCTCCAGGGCGCGCGAGGTCTGTGACTTGACGGTGCCCGTCGAGCAGCCCAGCGCCGCCGCGGTCTCGGCGACGCTGAGGTCGTCGAAGTAGCGGAGCACGAGCACGGCCCGCTGGCCGGCGGGCAGCTGTTGCGCGGCCCGCAGGAGCTGGTCGCGGTCAGCCACCCCGTCGCGGACCTGTACCGGCACGTCGACCTCCAGGGACGCCTCGTCCGGTCGCCGCCGCAACATCCGCCAGCGGTCCTTGGCGAGGTTGACCACCACCCGTCGGGCGTACGCCTCCGGCTCGCCGCGGGCCGACGTCCAGCGCCGGGCCGTGCGCAGGAGCGCCGTCTGGACCAGGTCCTCGGCGTGCCCGCGGTCCCCCGTCAGCAGGTGGGCGGTGCGGACCAGGCGATCAGCGGAGCGGCGTACGAACGCGTCGAACGCCGGCTGGTCGCGTGGGTCGATCATCGGGCTCCGTCTCGTCACACCCACCACAACTCCGCCGGGCGCGACGGGGTTGTCGGGGAGCCTCAGGAACCTTCGGCGAGCTCGCGCGAGCGGTTGCGGGCAGCCTCCATCGCGGCGAGGAACGCCGCGCGGACCTTGTGGATCTCGAGCTCGCGCAGCGCCGAGGCGGTGGTGCCGCTGGGCGAGGTGACCTGCTCGCGCAGCACGACGGGGTGGGTGCCGGTCTCCCGGAGCATCGCGGCGGACCCGACGAGGGTCTGCACGACCAGGTCGGTCGCGGTCGCCCGCGGCAGGCCGAGGTGCACGCCCGCCTCGATCATCGACTCGACGACGAAGAAGATGTAGGCCGGGCCGGAGCCGGAGATGGCGGTGACCGCGTCCATCTGCTTCTCCGGGATGCGCAGCACCTTCCCGGTGGATGCCATCAGCGACTCGACCTCCGCGAGGTGCGCCTCGTCGCAGTGCGAGCCGGGGGAGATCGCCGCCATGCCCTCGTCGACGAGCGCCGGCGTGTTGGGCATGACCCGGACGACGGCGACGCCCTCCGGCACGCGCGACTCGATGAAGGCGGTCGTGATCCCGGCCGCGAGCGAGACGACCAGCTGCCCGGCGCGCAGCTCGGGAGAGATCTCCTCGAGCACGTCGCCCATGTCCTGCGGCTTCACGACGAGCGCCACCGTCTCGGCCTTCGCGGCCGCCTCGCGGTTGGAGACCACGGCGACGCCGTAGCGCTCCTCGAGCTCGCGGGCCCGCTCGGCGCGCTTCTCGCCGACCATGAGCTGGTCGACGCGGCGCCCGGCGCGCACGAGGCCGGACAGCAGGGTCTCCCCCATCACGCCGGCACCGATGATCGCTGTGGTCATGGCAGCAATCTACTGCGGCCGGTCGAGCCTATTTCTTGCTGACCAGCGAACGCAGGAAGAAGGCGAGGTTCTGCGGCTTCTCGGCCAGCCGGCGCATGAGGTAGCCGTACCACTCGGTGCCATAGGGGATGTAGACGCGCATCGTCTCGCCGGCCGCCGCGAGGCGCTTCTGCTCCTCGGGCCGGATGCCGTAGAGCATCTGGAACTCGTAGGTGCCCGGGCGGCGGCCGAAGCGGCTCGCGAGCGAGGAGGCGATCTGGACCATCCGCGGATCGTGGGTGGCGATCATCGGGTAGCCCTGGCCCGCGAGCAGGACCTTCAGGCAGCGGACGTAGGACTTGTCGATCTCGACCTTGTCCTGGAAGGCCACCTCCTCGGGCTCCATGTAGGCGCCCTTGCAGAGGCGGACGCGCGAGCCCTCGTAGGCCAACGCCCGGCAGTCGGCCTCGGTGCGGTGCAGCATCGCCTGCAGCACGGCGCCGGTCTCCGGGAAGTCCTTGCGGAGCTCGCGCAGGATGGTGAGCGTCGAGTCGGTGGTGGTGTGGTCCTCCATGTCGAGGGTGACCGTGGTGCCGGCGTTGCGGGCGGCGCGGCAGATGTCGCGGGCGTTCTCCAGCGCGACCTTGTGGCCGTTGTCGGGGAGGAACTGCCCGATCGCGCTCAGCTTGACCGACACCTCCGCGTGCGGCGCGAGGCCCTGCGCGGACAGCTCGGCCAGCAGCTCCTTGTAGGCCGCGACGGTGGCGTCGGCCTGTGCCGCGTCGGTCGTGTCCTCGCCGAGGTAGTCGAGGGTGACCCGCAGCCCGTCCTGCACCAGCGTCGAGGTGGCGGCAACCGCGTCGTCGGTGCCCTCGCCGGGGACGTAGCTGGTCACGATCCCGCTGGAGACGGGCATCGTGGAGACGAGCTTCTTGACGCCCTGGCTGCGGGCGAGGAGGAGGATCGGCTGGCGGAGCAACGACATGGGGCGAAGGCTACGCCGATCCCCGTCGAACCTTCACACCGAACCTTCACACCTCCTCCACCCCTTCCGGCCGCGTGCTCTTCTAGCGTCGTCGGCATGATCAGCGTGCGCGGCCTCACCAAGGTCTACGGCAGCATCCGCGCCGTCGACGACCTCTCGTTCGACGTCGTGCCCGGGGCCGTGACCGGCTTCCTGGGACCCAACGGCGCCGGCAAGTCCACCACGATGCGGATGATCGTCGGGCTGGACCGCCCGACGTCCGGCACCGCCACCGTCCACGGCCGGGCGTACGCCGACCTCCCCGCGCCGCTGCGGGCGGTCGGGGCGCTGCTCGACGCGGGGGCGATGCATCCGGGCCGCACCGGCCGGGCGCACCTCCGGGTGGCGGCGCACACCCACGGCATCGCGTCGTCGCGCGTCGACGCGGTGCTCGAGCAGGTCGGCCTCGCCCACGCCGCGCGCCGCCGGGTCCGTGGCTACTCCCTCGGGATGCGGCAGCGGCTCGGGATCGCCGCGGCCCTGCTCGGCGACCCGCAGGTGCTGCTCTTCGACGAGCCGGTCAACGGCCTCGACCTCGACGGCGTGCGGTGGATCAGGACACTGCTCCGCGGCTTCGCCGACGAGGGGCGCACCGTCCTGGTGTCCAGTCACCTGATGAGCGAGGTGCAGCTCGTCGCGGACCGCGTGGTGGTCATCGGCGACGGCCGGCTGGTCGCCGACTCGACCGTCGCGGAGCTCCTCGGCCGGTCGGGCGGGCCGCGGGTGCGGGTCCGGACGCCTCGTCCCGGCGACCTTCTCGGGCACCTGCCGGCCCACGCCGTCGTGGACCGCACCGGTGCCGGGGAGCTGGAGCTCGCCGGTGTCGCCGCGGCCGACGTCGGCGACCTCGCCCACGCGGTCGGCGTACCGGTGCACCACCTCTCCGAGGTCGAGCAGTCCCTGGAGCACGCCTACCTCGCCCTCACCGCCCAGCAGGGCGCTGCCCCCGTCCCGGAAGGACTGCCCCGATGAGCCCCGCCCTCGCCCTCGCCCGCGCCGGCCGCGCCGAGTGGTCCCGCATCTGGACCGTCCGGTCGAGCTGGATCTTCGCCGTCGCCCTCGCCGTCGTCGTGCTCGGCTTCGGCGCGGTCATCGGCGACGACGCCGCCGGCGACCCGTCGGGTGTCACGCCGGGCTCCACCGCCTGGGACGGCATCCGGTTCACCGGGATGTTCGCCCTGTTCGGCCTCGTCGCGATGGCCGTCGTGGTCGCCACCGCCGACCACGCCACCGGCGGCATCGTGCCGACGCTGCAGTGGACGCCGCGACGCGGCCTGCTGCTGACCGCGCGCACCGCGGTCGTCGCCACCACCACGACCGTGATCGGCCTCCTGGCCATGGTCGCCGGCGCGGTCGTGGTGTGGTCGTTCGTCCCGCACCTCGGCCTCCCACCGGGCGACGGCCTCGTCCTCGCCGGCGAGATGGGCGTCGTGCTGCTGTGCGGGACGCTGCTCGGGGTCGGGCTCGGCCTCGCCACCCGCAGCACCGCGGCCTCCCTGGTCCTGGCCATCGCACTGCTGCTGGTGGGCCCGCTCCTGCTGGCCCAGCTCCCCTACGACTGGACCCTCACCACGGCCACGCACCTCCCCGGCTCGGGCGCCCTCTTCCTCATCTTCGGCGAGGGCCCGAGCGACGACATGACCACGACCTCGGCCCGCCTCACCATGGCGGCCTGGGCCCTCGCCGCCCTGGCCGCGGGCGGGTGGCGGCTCCTCGCCACCGATGCCGACCGCTGACGCCCGACCACACCTGGAGGAACCCGTGACCACAGAACGCTCCCGCTACCTGCTCGCGCTCGGCGCCTCGCTCCTCACCGTGCTCTTCCTGCTGTTCGGGATCGGCGCCCTGGGCATCGTCGGGGAGGGCGACCGCGACGCGATCTACCTCGCCGCGCCCGCCGTGGCCCTCGTCGTCGCGGTCGCCACCCGGTTCCGTGCCGGCGGGATGGCCGCCGCCCTCGCGGCGGCGTCGCTCACCACGGTCGTGGCCGGTGTGGTCGCCGTCGTGCTCGTCGCGACCGACCGCGAGGAGGCCTCGCTCCTCGACGTGGTCGGCATCTCGGGGATGTACGCCGTCCTGTTCGCGCTCGCGGCGTGGCTGTTCACCCGGGTCAGGGCGTCCGACGCCTGAGCGTCGCCGCACCCAGGCCCAGCGCGGCCACGGCGAAGCAGGCGACGATTGCGACCGAGCGCCAGATCGCGCCGGTGTCGGCGGCGCCGACGAGCTCCTGCATCGCGTCGACGGCGTACGACATGGGCAGCACGTCGCTGATCGCCTCGAGCACGCCGGGCATCGCCTCGCGCGGCACGAACAGCCCGCACAGCAGGATCTGCGGCAGGACGAACGCCGGCATGAACTGGACCGCCTGGAACTCGGTCGTCGCGAAGGCGCTGACCAGCAGGCCCAGCGCGGTGCCGAGGACGGCGTCGACGATGGCCACGACGCCCAGCAGCCACACCGGGCCCTGGACGTCGAGGTCGAGCAGGCCGACGCTGACGGCCACGGCGAGGGCGGACTGGACCGCGGCGAGCAGGCCGAAGGCGAGGGCGTAGCCGAGGAGGAAGTCGAGCTTGCCCATGGGCATGGTGAGCAGCCGCTCGAGCGTGCCCGACGAGCGCTCGCGCAGCGTCGTCACGCTGGTCACGAGGAACATGACGATGAAGGGGAACATCGCGAGGAGGGCCGGCCCGAAGCGGTCGAAGAGGCCCCCCGGCAGGTCCTCGAACATCCACCAGAGCAGGCTGATCAGGACGCACGGGACGACCAGCAGCATGGCGAGGGTGCGGTGGTCGCGCCTGACCTGGGTCAGCACCCGGCCCGCGACGGCGAGGGTGATCCTGGCGTTCATCTCGTGGCCTCCGTGGTCTCCGTGGCCTCGACGAGGTGCAGGAACGCCGCCTCGATGTCCGTGGTGCCGGTCCGCTCGCGGATCTCGTCCGGCGCGCCGTCGGCGATGATCCGCCCCTCGCGCATCAGCAGCAGCCGGTCGCAGCGCTCGGCCTCGTCCATCACGTGGCTCGACACGAGCACGGCCGCTCCGCCCTCGGCGATGCGGTGGAACAGCTGCCACAGGTCGCGGCGCAGGACCGGGTCGAGGCCGACCGTCGGCTCGTCGAGCACCAGCAGGTCGGGCTTGCCCAGCAGGGCGACCGCGAGACTCGCGCGGCTGCGCTGTCCGCCGGAGAGCTTGCCAACGACGTGGTCGCGGTGGTCGCCCAGCGCGACCGCCTCGACGGCCTCGTCGACGCCCGACCGGTCGACGCCCAGCACCCGGGCGAAGAACGCGAGGTTCTCCGCGACCGTCAGGTCGTCGTAGACGCTGGCGTCCTGGGTGACGTAACCGATCCGGGTGCGGAGCGGGCCGCTCCCGGCCGGTTCGCCGAGCACCTCGACCGTGCCCGAGCGCACCTGCTGCGCGCCGACGACGCTCCGCATCAGCGTGGTCTTCCCGCAGCCGCTCGGGCCCAGCAGCCCGGTGACCCCCGCGGGGACGCTCAGCGAGATGCCGGGCAGCACCTCGCGCTCACCGCGCACGACGACGAGGTCGCGCACCTCGATGACGTTTTTCATCATGTGTTGAATTGTGCGCCGCGGGCCGCCCCTCGTCAACCGGGATCGCGACCTCAGTCGCCCAGCGGGGCGAGCAGCGCCTCCTGGCCCTCGAAGGCGACCAGCAGCAGGTCGGCCATCCGGAACCGGCCGTCCTTCTCCCCCAGACCGGGGCGGAACCCCGGGCTGCGCACGATCGAGTGCGTGCTGCCCTCCATCGCACGGTGGAAGGTCTCCACGACCAGGCGGGCCCCGACACCGGTGAGGGTGCCGCCGTTGAGCTCGGCCTCCCGCAGGACGTAGAACCACAGCGGGGTGTCCTTGAGGAACGCGTCGAGCTGCGCTCCGGTCAGGCCGTCGAGCCTCGCCGAGCCCTTCCCGCCGGCACCGTCCCGCAGCTGCGCCTTGGTCAGCGTGGTGACCGCGACGCCCCTCGACCGCAGCAGGGCCGCCATCTGCTGACCGCTCGCGAGCCGCAGCATCCGGCCGCGGACCAGGTTGCGGAAGGCGAGGTTGGCGCGGATCGTGCCCTCGTCCGAGGCCTGGCCACCGAACGAGCCGACGGGCAGGCGGGCGAGCGGGTCGACCAGCCGGGTGTCGATGCGCCGGGCCAGGTTGAACTCTCCGGGCGGCGGCTTCAGCTCGCCGTGCCCGATCTGGGCGAAGCGGTACATCCGCCGCCAGTCCGCGATCCAGTTGGACGGCAGCGTCGGGTTGCCGCCGAGGTCGCCGCTGGTGCCGGAGAAGAAGAACAACAGGTCGAGCGTGCCGGAGCCGCTGGGGAACCGCGCGTTCCAGTCGTAGCCCTCGCGGATCATCGAGTGGCCGATCCGGAAGGCCGCGACCGCGAACTCGACGGGCATGGTGGGCATGCTGAGCGGATCGGCGCCGGGGTCGACCACCTTCCGGCCGTGGGTGAAGACGTCCGTGACGACCGAGCCGTCGCAGATCCTCGGCAGGTAGTCGGTGCGCAGCATCCACTGGTAGTGCAGCACCACCTTGCGCCGCGCCTTCTCGAAGCGGTCGGCCGCCGGGGTGGCGGGCCCGAGCCCCGCGACGACCCGGTTGTGGAAGCGGATCATCGCCGCGTGCGTCTGGGCGACCGCGAGGTTCTCGTCGTTGCGGAAGTCGGGGATCGCGGCCCTGCGCCTCTCCTCGGCGGTCCCGGTGCCGACACGGGGCAGGTCGAATCCCACCCGGGCCCGGTCGCCCCCGATGCGCGTGGTCCTGCCGACCTTCAGACGCGCCCGGTCCGCCTCGTAGAAGCCCGCGGACACCGGGTCGAGCGGCCCGAAGCCGTACAGGCTGTCCAGGTCGAGCGTCGGCGAGCGTCCCTGGAGCAGCGCTGCGGGCGAGATGTCGTCGCCGAAGGCGACGGTCGTGGCGTCGAAGGTCAGGTCGTGGTCGACGAACTGGCCGAGGTAGGTGAAGCCGGCCGGGATCGTGCCGTCGGCCTCCGAGCCTCCCGTCATCGCGAGGGCGACCTTGCGCAGCGTCGCCTCGGGAAGGCGTACGCCCTTCGGCCCCAGGCGGGAGAAGCGGAAGGTGGGTGCGGCCCGGAGCGCGGGGCCGCTGGCGGCCGTGGTGTGGGCGCGGGCGGTGACGGGCGGTACGGCGGCGGCGGAGTCGTCGGGACCCACGACGCCCTCGCCCTCGATGAAGAAGCTCTCGCGCCCGTGGCGTGGGGTCCGTCCTTCTGCAGTGGGTGACATGCCTCCAGACTGAGGCGACGGAGATCCTCAGCACATCGGTAGGACTGCGAAACCCCGCACTGGGCTAGACGGGTCGTACGCCGTCCGCGAGGTCGCCGGTGAGGTAGTGCTGGATGACCGGGCCCATCCGCGCGACGAGGTCCTCCGCGGGCATCAGGGCCATCGGCGGCAGCGCCAGGACGTAGCGGGTCACGATCAGGCCGACCACCTGGCTGACCACGAGCGGGATCCGCACGTCCGGGTCGTCGGCGACCAACCGGCTCAGCACCGGTCCGACCACGACCGGGATGAACCCCTCCTTGATCAGCTGGCCACCGTCCTCGTCGAGCACCGACCGGACCACGGCGAGGAGCCGCACCTGGATCGCGGGGTCGTCCCAGACCGACAAGAAGGTGCGCAGCAGACGCTCCCCCGCGCCGTCGGGCCCCATCTTCACCACGGGCGCGAGGAGCTCCCGCGGGTCGACCGGCATCTCGAGCGCGGCCAGGAAGAGGTTGTCCTTGGTGCCGAAGTAGTGGTGGACGAGGGCCGGGTCGACGCCCGCGGTGGCGGCGACCGCCCGGATCGTGGTGGCGCGGAAGCCCTTCTCGGCGAACGACGCCCGCGCCGCGTCGAGCACCTCCGCGCGGGTGTCGGGGGCCCCCGGCCGGCGGCCGCGGGACGCGCGCGTGCTCATCGGCCCCTCGGCCCGCTGCTCACCGGGCCGTCACCCCGAGGTGCGCGCGGGCGAACGCCAGGGACTCGGCGAGGTCGGCCTCGCGCTCGGCGCGGCCGGCGGCGCGGCGGGTGTTGATCTCCAGCACCACGTGACCCGAGAAACCGGTGCGGGAGAGGTGCTGAAGGAACTCCTCCGCCTTCATCACGCCGCGGCCCGGCACCAGGTGCTCGTCCTTGGCCGAGCCGGTGCCGTCGGTGAGGTGGATGTGGCGCAGGCTGTCCCCCATCCGCTCGGCCATCTCGATGACGTCGCTGCGCGCGATCGCGGCGTGGGAGAGGTCGATCGTGGTGTTGGCGTAGGCCTCCTCGCTGGGGTCCCAGCCGGGGAGGTACATCTCCATGCCGCGGCGGGAGGAGGCCCGCCACGGGTACATGTTCTCGACCGCGAACGCGATGCCCGTGCGGGCCTCGAGCGAGGCGATGCCCTCCACGAACCCCGCCGCGTAGTCCTTCTGCCAGCGGAACGGCGGGTGCACGACGACCACGTCGGCGCCGACCGCCTCGGCCATCTCCGCCGAGCGCTCGAGCTTGCCCCAGGGGTCGGTGCCCCAGACGCGCTGCGTGAACAACAGGCACGGCGCATGCACCGCGCAGACCGGGACCCGGTGGTGCTCGCTGAGCTTCCTGACCGCGTCGACCTGCTGGCTGAGCGCGTCGATGCCGACCATGACCTCCACGGCGTCGTACCCGAGCGAGGCCGCCCAGCCGAAGGCGTGCGCCGTCGACTCGGGGTACACCGAGGCGGTCGAGAGGCCGATCGTGGGCGCCATGCCTGATCCCATCGTCAGCGGGGCCGGGTCACGACGGAGATCTGGTCGAGCCGCTCGAGGATGACGCCCTCCCGCAGCGCCCACGGGCAGATCTCGAGCTCGGTCAGGTCGAAGATGTCCATGCACGCCTCGGCCACCAGCGCCCCCGGGACGATCTGGTGGGTGCGGCTCGGCGAGACACCCGGCAGGTCGGCGAGCTCGTCGGAGGAGAGCTCCATCAGCTTGGGGATCCAGCCCGAGAGGGTCTCCAGCTCGAGCACGCGCGGCACGAGAGGGCCCTCGGCGCTCGGTGCGGCACCACAGATGCGGGCGAGGGAACGGAACGTCTTGGACGTCGCGGCCGCCTTGTCGGGAGCACCGGCACGCAGCAGGTGCCCCGCGTCGCGGGCGATCTCGGCACGGACCTGCTTGCGCAGGTCGCGGATGTCGTCGTCGGAGGGGCGGTCGCCACCGAACCACAGGCGAGCCATCCGCGCCGCGCCCAGCGGGAGCGACCACGCCACGTCGGGCGCCTCGTCGGTGCCGCCGGCGATCTCGAGGGACCCGCCGCCGATGTCGAAGACCGCCAGCCGGCCGGCCGACCAGCCGAACCAGCGGCGTACGGCGAGGAAGGTCAGGCGCGCCTCGTCCTCGCCCGAGAGCACCTCGAGCGCCACGCCGCTGTGCTGCTCGACGTGCGCGAGGACGTCGTCGGAGTTCACCGCGTCGCGGACCGCCGAGGTCGCGAAGCCCAGCATCTCCTCGCAGCCCTTGTCCTCGGCGGTCTGCATCGCCGAGGCACAGAAGTCGGTGAGCGCCTCGATGCCCTTGTCCGTGACGGCGCCGTCCTCGTCGAGGTGCTCGGCCAGGCGCAACGGCTGCTTGTGCGAGGACGCCGGGAGCGGGGCCGCCCCGCCGTGCGCGTCCACCACCAGCAGGTGGCCGGTGTTGGAGCCGATGTCGAGGACGCCCAGGCGCATGACCTCCAAACTACTAGGCTCGTGGCGTGCCCGAAGTCGACCTCGTCTTTCCCCGCGCGTTCGTGGAGTTCGCCGACCCGGCCGACGAGAGCCAGGTCTTCAGGTGCGACCTCACCTGGCTGACGTCGTCGTACACCTGCATCTTCGGGCGGGGCTGCCAGGGCATCTACGCCGACGCCCCCGATGTCGGGTGCTGCACCCTGGGCGCCCACTTCGCCGACAAGGACGACGAGAAGCGGGTCGCGGGGTTCGTCGCCCAGCTCACGCCGGACGACTGGCAGTTCCACCCGCGGCGGACCGTGCGCCGGGCCGACTGGGTCGAGACCGACGACGACGGCGAGCGCAAGACCCTCGCCATCACCCACGACGACCAGCAGGCGTGCGTCTTCCACAACCGCACCGACTTCGCCGGCGGAGCCGGTTGTGCGCTCCACGGCCTGGCGCTGCGCCAGGGCCGCAACCCGCTGGAGACCAAGCCCGACGTGTGCTGGCAGCTGCCGATCCGCCGCCAGTTCCGCACCGTCGAGGTGCAGGACGGCACGTCCTACACCGAGGTGTCCATCGGCGAGTACGACCGCCGCGGCTGGGGTCCGGGCGGGCACGACCTCGACTGGTACTGCTCCGGCAACACCGAGGCGCACGTCGCCCCCGAGCCCGTCTACGTGACCCACGAGGCCGAGCTGGTCGAGCTGATGGGCCCGCAGGGGTACGCCGAGCTGACCCGCCACTGCGAGGCCCACGTGCGGTCCCGGTCGGCGCTCGCGCTGCATCCTGCGGACCCGCGCTGAGCGCACGCCGCAGTTTTCTCGATGTCAAGAGAACACGACCCCGGTGTGGCGATCCGTCGGTACCCGGCTCACAATCTCTGCATGCGCCTGGACCATGTCAGCTTCGCCGCCGGACCTGATGGACTCGCGAGCACCGCCCAGCGCCTCGGGGGGCTGCTCGGCACGGACTTCCTCGACGGAGGAGTCCACCCCCGCTTCGGCACCCGCAACATGATCCTGCCGCTGGCAGACGGCACCTACATGGAGATCGTCGAGGTGCTCGACCACCCGGCCAGCGACAAGGCTCCCTTCGGCCAGGCCGTGCGCGCCCGCTCGGCGCTCGGCGGCGGCTGGCTCGGCTGGGTCGTCGCCGTCGACGACATCGCCCCCATCGAGACCCGCCTGGGCCGCGAGGCGGCCAAGGGCAACCGCCACCGCCCCGACGGCACCGAGCTGGTGTGGCAGCAGATCGGCGTCAACGGCCTCATCTCCGACCCGCAGCTGCCGTTCATGGAAAACCCGAGCGAGTACAGCTCGACGAGCGGGACGGGGCCCGCGGCCGATCCCTTCGACCCGCGCTTCCCGACCAGCTTCGGCGTCGTGCTCGGGAGTTTCGTGGAGCAGAAGTCGTGGATCTGCCCGGCCGCCATCGGCGGCTTCCCGGCGAGCGCCGGCGGCACGCAGTGG
>CAZDAO010000037.1:0-11747 GCA_964503015.1 uncultured Nocardioides sp.
ACCGTCCCTTGGCACGGTCCTTAGGATTGGCCTCGTGGAGGACTGGCTGAGGGACTACGCGTGGGCGGGCTGGGTTGTGACCGCTCTCGCCCTCGGCGCGGTCGAGATCACCACGCTGGACCTCATCTTCCTGATGCTCGCGGTCGGTGCCCTCGGTGGCGCTGTCGCTGCCGGTGTGGGCGCGTCCTTCCTGCTCCAGGTCATCGTCGCCGCGGTGGCCGCGATCGCCATGCTCGCCGTCGTACGCCCTGTCGCACTGCGCCACCTGCGCACGCCCAGCGAGACCCGCACGGGTGTGGCCGCGCTGGTCGGCCGCGAGGCCGTGGTGGTGCAGCGGGTAGACGCGCACAGCGGCCAGATCAAGCTGGCCGGAGAGATCTGGACGGCCCGTTCGTTCGACCCCCACACAGCCATCGAGCCGGGTCGTCGCGTCGACGTGGTCCAGATCGAGGGCGCGACCGCTGTTGTCTACGAATCGGAGATTCCCTGATGGACACGGGCTCGATCGTCACCCTCGTCGTTGCCGCGGTGGTGGTCCTCCTCGTCCTCGTCGCGCTGGCGAAGACGGTCCGGATCATCCCGCAGGCCCGCGCCGGCGTGGTCGAGCGTCTCGGTCGCTACAGCCGCACCCTCACCCCGGGACTGTCGATCCTCGTCCCCTTCGTCGACCGGCTGATGCCCCTGATCGACCTTCGCGAGCAGGTCGTGTCCTTCCCGCCGCAGCCGGTGATCACCGAGGACAACCTGGTGGTCTCCATCGACACCGTCATCTACTTCCAGGTCACCGACCCCAAGTCGGCGACCTACGAGATCGCCAACTACATCCAGGCGGTCGAGCAGCTGACCATGACCACGCTGCGCAACATCGTCGGTGGCATGGACCTCGAGCAGACGCTGACCTCCCGCGAGGAGATCAACAACGGCCTGCGCGGCGTGCTCGACGAGGCGACCGGCAAGTGGGGCATCCGGGTGAACCGCGTGGAGATCAAGGGCATCGACCCGCCGCCGTCCATCAAGGACGCGATGGAGAAGCAGATGCGCGCCGACCGCGACAAGCGAGCCCTGATCCTCACCGCCGAGGGTCAGCGGCAGTCCGCGATCCTGACCGCCGAGGGCAACAAGCAGTCGGCGATCCTCAACGCCGAGGGCGACCGCGAGTCGCAGATCCTGCGCGCCCAGGCCGACCGGGAAGCGCAGATCCTCCGCGCCCAGGGTGAGGGCCAGGCCATCCAGACGGTCTTCCAGGCGATCCACGACGGTCAGCCCGACCAGTCGCTGCTCGCCTACCAGTACCTCCAGATGATGCCGAAGATCGCCGAGGGCGACGCCAACAAGGTGTGGGTCATCCCCTCCGAGATCACCAAGGCGCTCGAGGGGCTCGGCTCCTCCATCCACGAGGTCGCCGGCATCCCGCGCGACGCCACGCCGCGCAAGCGGGTCGACATGGGCTCCTCCGAGCCGCAGCTCCCGCGCGGGTCGGACGACCCGGAGACGCGGGCGACCAGCGAGGCGGTGCAGCAGGCGATCGCCGAGGCGGAGAGCGCCGCGAACCCGGGCAAGTCGCTGCCGACGTCCGGCCCGACCGACCCGGCCGCCGGCACCGGTGGCCCGGTCGACCCGCTCGACCCGGGAGCACCTGCCGGCCCGTGAGCCTCCTCGCATGAGTCCACTCGAGATGGTGCTGGTCACCCTCGCAGGAGTGGCGGCCGGCACCATCAACACCGTGGTGGGGTCGGGGACGTTGATCACGTTCCCGACCCTGCTGGCGTTCGGCGTGCCTCCGGTCACGGCCAACGTCAGCAACACCGTCGGCCTGGTGCCCGGCAGCCTGTCAGGCGTCGTCGGCTACCGCCGTGAGCTCATCGGCCAGCGGGGCCGGATCCTCCGGCTCGGTGCCGCCTCGCTGCTCGGCGGTGTCGCCGGCGCCCTCCTCCTGCTGTGGCTGCCCTCGTCGGCCTTCGACGCCATCGTCCCCGCGCTGATCCTGCTCGGCGTGCTCCTGGTGATCGTCGGTCCCCGGATCCAGCGCGCCGTCGCCGCCCGCGCCGAGGCGCGCGGCGGCATCCCCGACCACGGCGTGTGGTGGGTGTGGCCGGCGGTCGCCGCGGCCGGCGTGTACGGCGGCTACTTCGGGGCCGCGCAGGGCGTGCTGCTCATGGCGATCCTGGGGATCGGGGTGGCCGACTCCATGCAGCGGCACACGGCCACCAAGAACGTCCTCGCGTTGATCGTCAACGCGGTCGCCGCGCTCGTCTTCGTCGCGGTGGCGGACATCGACTGGCTGGTCGCCGGACTGATCGCCCTCGGCTCGGTCGTCGGCGGACAGGTCGGCGCCACGGTCGGTCGCCGGCTGGCACCCAACCTGCTACGCGCGGTGATCGCGGTCGTCGGCCTGACCGCCCTCGTCGCCCTGCTCGTCTGACCGCTCCACCCACGCGCGCAGCCACGTGTCGAGCGCGGCGTACGCCCGTGCCCTGGCGTCGGGACGGGACAGGACCACGTCGTGCATGGCGCCCTCGATCGCGAGCGAGGTGACGTGCCGGCCGGCCGAGGAGGCCCAGCGACGGATGTGCTCGACGTCGAGCACGATGTCATGGGTGAAGGCGTCCTCGCCGAGGTCGTCGCCGAAGGCCGAGCGGGCCGAGGACAGCACGAGCGTCGGGCAGCGCACGTCCAGCCCGGCGTGCAGCCTCGCGTGGCCGCGTCGTACGGCACGCAGCCAGCCGACGTAGACCGGACGGGACTCCAGCGGCTTCCAGGCGAGGTCGTAGTCCCACTCGCCGCCGTGGTCGCGGTGCAGGGTCCTGCCGTAGACCCCGCTGATCTTGCGGGGGATCTCCTGCAGCGGGCGGCTGCCGCCGATCCGCTCGAGGGCGACCCGGGTCGCCGGGCTGCGCAGCCAGGCCGACCCCTGCATGTCGAACCACGGCGAGTTGAGCACCAGCGCGATCAGCTCGGCGGGCTGACGCTCGTGCGCCCACAGCGACACGGTCAGCCCGCCGGTCGAGTGGCCAGACACCACGACCTCGCGGTGGCCGTCGCGCTGGGTGATCCGCCACCACGCCAGGTCGATCTCGCCGAAGTACTCGTCGAGGTCGGCGACGTAGTTGGCCGTCTGGTGCTCGCGGAGCGAGCGGCCGTACTTGCGCAGGTCGATCGCGTAGAACGTGTAGCCCCGGTCCGCCCACCACCGGGCGTACTCGGTGTGGAAGAAGTAGTCGGCGAACCCGTGGACGTGCAGCACCGCTCGTCCGTTGGGGTCCTCGGGCTCCAGCGTCACCAGGGTGGCAACCACCGGGCCCTCCTCGTCGGGCGGCAGCGAGAAGGTCTCGACGCGGTAGTCGGGGCCGAGGAGATCGGCCTGCAGGGGGACCAGCGACATGGGCCGAGACTATCCAGCGTCGCCGGCCGCGTGGCGTCGGTCGGCGACTCCTGTGACGACCTTCACGGCGCAGTAACAGTTTCCCCATTAGGCCTCGGCTGTCACGGGCGCCGCTCTAACCTTGGCCGGTGTCGAGCGCGCGCGGGAGCATGGTCAGGGGGTTCTCCTCCTACGTCCAGCAGCGCATCGACGGCTGGCGCACCGGCTCACGCGGCAGCCAGCTGTTCCTGCTGGGCCTGCTGATCGGCCTGGTGGGGCTCTCCATGGCGCCGGTGCTGATCGCCGACACGTCGGTCCCGGTCACGCTCTGGTTCCTCTACCTCATGCTCGGCGTCATGCTGCTGCGGTTCGGCCCGCTGCTCGTCCTCACGCCGTGCGTGATCGCGGCCGCGGTCTGGAGCTCGGTGGAGTCCGGGCTGGTCGGCGAGCGCGCCGTCCTCGGCCTGCTGATCCTCTCCCTGGGCGCCGTGCTGGTGCTCTACCAGTCCAGCCGCCAGCGCTCCGGGCTGCCGATGGCGCTGAGCGAGGCGGTGCTGACCCAGCTGCGCGACCGCCTGCAGCGCCAGGGAGTCGTCCCCCCGCTGCCGGTGGGGTGGCGCTCGCAGTCCGCGACGATCACCGCGAACGGCCCCAGCTACGCCGGGGACTTCCTGGTCGCCGACCTGCGCGAGGGCCGCTGGCTGGAGATGGCGCTCGTCGACGTCTGCGGCAAGGGCACGTCGGTCGGCCCCCAGGCGCTCCAGTTCGCGGGGGCGCTCGGCGGCCTGATCGGCGCGCTGCCGCCGGCCGAGCTGATGTCCGCGGCCAACCACTTCCTGCTGCGCCAGGAGTCGGACGAGTCGCTGGCGACCGCCGTCCACCTCAAGGTCGACCTCGTCACCGGGGACTACACGATCACCAGCGCCGGACACCCTCCGGCGCTGCACTGGCACCTCGGCCAGCGGGGCTGGGCCGTGGACAACGCCCGCGGCATGGCGCTGGGGGTCATCGAGGAGGCCGACTTCACCCCGAGCCGCGGCCGCCTGCAGCCGGGCGAGGCGCTGATGTTCTACACCGACGGCGTCGTCGAGACGTCCGGCCGCGACCTGGACGACGGCATCGACTGGCTGCGCGACCAGGCGCTCCAGGCCGTGGACGCCCGAGGCTTCACCGGGATGCCCAAGCGCGTGCTCAAGAAGGTGCCTCGCGGCGACGACGACCGCGCGCTGCTCCTGCTCGAGCGACTGCCGCTCACCTCGCCCGAGCGGGATACGCCGAGCCGCGGCCTCGGCGACTGACGCGCGGCTCAGGTCCCGCGCGAGTAGAGGTCCCGGATCACGTCCTCGATGTCAGGCTCCTGGACCGAGAGGTCCGCGACGTCGTACGCCGCCGCGACCGCGGCCACGACGGGCGCGGCGCTGGCCTCGGCGGGGAAGGACAGCCACTGGCGTGGCCCCTCGACCTTCCGGACGGTCGCTCCGGGCACCTCGATGGGGTCGGCCTGGTCGACCAGGTCGACGACGAGGGTGCGCGTCGAACCGCCCTGGGCGTGCAGGCCTGCCAGCGAGCCGTCGTACACCGCCGTGCCGTGGTCGATGACGATCACGCGGTCGCACAGCGCCTCGATGTCCTGGAGGTCGTGGGTGGTCAGCAGCAGGGTGGTCCCGCGCTCGGCGTTGAGCGCACGCAGGAACTCGCGCAGCCGCCCCTTGCTGACCACGTCGAGGCCGATCGTGGGCTCGTCGAGGTAGACCACCTCCGGGTCGTGCAGCAGCGCCGCGGTGATGTCACCGCGCATCCGCTGGCCGAGGCTGAGCTGTCGCACCGGGGTGTCGAGCTGGGCGCCGAGGTCGAGCAGTTCGATGAACCGGTCGAGGTTTTCCCGGTAGCGCCCGGGCGGGATCCGGTACATCTTCTGCAGCAGCTCGAAGGAGTCGCGCAGCGGGAGGTCCCACCACAGGGTCGACCGCTGTCCGAAGACCACGCCGATCCGCCGGGCGAGCTCGACGCGCTGGCGGCTGGGGTCCAGGCCGGCGACCGTGACGCGTCCGCCGGTCGGCACGAGGATGCCGGTGAGCATCTTGATCGTGGTGGACTTCCCGGCGCCGTTGGGACCGATGTAGCCGACCATCTCGCCCGGTGCGACGGAGAAGGTGAGGTCGTGGACGGCCTGCACCTGTTCCCGGGACCGGCGCCGCCGACCCTCCACCCGGCGGCGTACGTCGAAGGTCCGCTCGAGGTCCCGGACGTCGATGAGCTGCCGCTCGGAGGACATGGGTCAGCTCCCGGTCGAGGTGTAGTGGCGGACGCCCGAGCGCCAGACCAGCAGCGCGAGCGCCATGGTCAGCACGCTGGCGACGGGCGAGGCGAACTGAAGGGCGTCGGGCATGCCGAAGGGGTCGGTGCGGCCCAGCAGGTAGAGACAGGGGTACCAGTTCACGAAGGCGACCGGGATGACGAAGGTCAGTCCGACCAGCACCTCGCGGGGGAAGATGCTGAGCGGGTACTGGGTGACCGTCGCGCCGCCGTAGGTGAACGCGTTGGCGAACTCGCTCGCATCCGTCGTCCAGAACTGGATGCAGGAGAAGCCGACGAAGAGCCCGAAGAACACCAGCGCGCCACTGACCAGCATCGAGACCGCTACCAGGGCCCGCAGCGGGTTCCAGTCGACGTACGTGGAGGCCCAGCCGAAGACCACCGCGGCCTGTGTCAGCCTGCCCAGCCGACGCAGGGTGAACTGGTCGGCGCAGACCTGCACGAGCAGCGGCACCGGCTTCGTCATCATCTGGTCGAGCCGGCCGGTGCGGATGTAGGTGCCGATCCGCTCCACGCTGCCGATGGCGGTGTCGGCCAGCGCCAGCGCGAGGGACGCGCTGCCGTAGAGCAGCCCCACCTCGTGCAGGGAGAAGCCGGCGAGGTCACGGAGGTGGGCGAACATGATCCAGAGCCCGACGAAGTCGAGCCCGGTGATCAGCCCGTTGCCGATCGCGAGCAGCACGAACGAGGTCGGGTACTGCCAGGCCGCCCTGATCCAGAGCCAGGCGATCTGACCGTAGGCGCGCGCGTGGTCGACCCCGGCCGTCGGGAAGGAGTCAGCCACCCTGGACCACCACCTTGCGGGTCGCGAGCCGCAGCACGCCCTGGCACGCGGCCAGCAGCACGACCGCCCAGGTCGCCTGGAAGCCGAGAGCGGCCGCCAGGTCGGAGCCGACGTGCTGGCCGAGCCAGACGTCGGCTGGGACCTGGAGGTACGACGCCCACGGCAGCGCCTGCGCGAGCGTGCCGAGCCACCCGGGGAACAGCACGAGGGGCAGCATCATTCCGCTGAAGAAGATCGCGAACGCCCCGCTCATCACCTTCACCCCCGACTGGTCGAGCAGCCAGACGGCGGTGCTGGCGACCAGGAACCGGACCGCGAAGCTCACCACCACCGCGAGCACCAGCGACACCGCGAAGGCGAGCCCGGCCAGCGGCGAGGGGGGCAGGGTGATGTCGAAGACGACCAGCCCGATGATCGTGGGTGCCAGACCGCGGGTGAGCAGGTGGTAGGCCGCACGGCCGAGGTCGGCGGCGAGGTACCAGCCGACCAGGCCCACCGGCCGATAGAGGTCGATGGCCACGTCACCCGTGCGGATCCGCTCGGCCAGGTCGTCGGTGGTGCCGCCTCCCCACAGGGCGATCGTCATCAGCAGGGCCTGGCCGAGCCAGACGTAGGTCACCGCGTCCTGGGCGTCGTAGCCGCCCGCGGTGGGGTTGGCGTCCCACAGCGCGAGGTAGGCGTAGGAGTAGATGACACCGAAGACCGAGTTGGTGAAGATCCCGGCCAGGGTGGCGGCCCGGTAGGTGGAGTAGCGGCGGAACGCGCGGGTCGCGATGGCGACGTGCAGCATCCGCTTCCCCCGTTGCGATCGAAGCCCCGCCACCACCCGTGCAGGGGCCGGGGATCGTCTCACACCCGTGGTCGGCAGCGCACGTCGGGCAGGGGGGCAGCGGTGGGTGGCCGTGGGTGGCGGCGAGCGGCTGGGGTGGCCGGTCAGGAGGTCAGTTGTGGCGCACCAGGTTGACCACGCCGATCATCCGGCCCTCGGAGTCGCGGGTGATCGCGATGCCGGCGCGCTTGGCGCGCGGGCTGAGGAGGATGGCGCGGTGTCCGGGGGAATCGATCCAGAGGTCCACCATGGCGCGCGGGGTGAGATCCGAGCCGCGGACCAGGGTCTCTCCTGCCCAGGAGTTGTCGCACCGATCGATGACCTCGTTCTGGTCGCGGTGCTCGAACAGTCCGGTGCGCGCGATGCGTCTGCCCCACTGCTCGGCGAGTCGGTCGGTGCAGGCGTCGAAGACCCACACCTTGGCCAGCCCGTGGAGGGCCCGGGCCTGGTTGATCTCCGCCATCAGCCGTTCCTCGAGCTCGTCCATCGAGAGGCTGCTGACGTCCTTCGTGCTGTTCGCGACAGCCAGGGCGCCCGTGGCGACGGGCCAGGTCGCGGCGCGTGCGGGGCGAGCCGTGGCCGGGGCAGCGACCAGCACCGTGAGGGCGACGACGAGCGTCGCCAGCAGAGAGACGGGTCGGGTCGGCACGGGGGACTCCTCCGGGGAAGATCCAGGGTAAGGATCTTGAGAGAATCTTGGCAGAAACTCGCTTGATAGTACGCCGAACATGTGAGCGGGGACGATTCTTGGCGCAGGATGCACGCGACGCGCCCGCGCTTTGTCAACATTCGTCGGGAAAGCGCCGCAGAACGACCTGAAGGAATGAAAGCGGGCGACGCGGGTCGCCGTGAGCGGAATGACGAAAGAGGCCCCTCTGGTCTGGACCGCGCGGGTCCGGACCGGAGGGGCCTCCGGGGGCCAGCACCGCCCCGGAAGGGGCAGCGCGGCCGGTGGTCAGTGCTGGTAGGTGCCGTGGATGATCGCGCGACCCAGGGTCTTGAACGCGAGGTTGAAGGAGACCACGGCGTTGGACGCGGAGTCGTCCACGCCGAGCGTGGGCTCCTTCACCGCGTGCACCACGAAGAAGTAGCGGTGCGGCTGGTCTCCCGCGGGCGGGGCGGCGCCCATGAAGCCGGCCTCGCCACCGTCGTTGCGCACGTGGAAGGCGCTGCCCGGCAGCTCGCCCGCGGCGGCGCCGGTGTCGAGCGAGGTGACGTCGGCGGGGATGTCGACCAGGCACCAGTGCCAGAAGCCGCTGGGGGTCGGGGCGTCGGGGTCGAAGCAGGTCACGACGTAGGACCGGGTGCCCTCGGGGGCGCCCGACCAGCTCAGCTGGGGTGAGGTGTTGCCCTTGTCGGCGACCTGGTCGTCCTTGAGCGGCGCGCCGTCGGTGACGTCGTCGCTGGTCACGGTGAAGGACGCGGTCGCCGGGAGGTAGTCGTAGGGGTTGGGGCTGACGGGTCGTTCGATGCCGGTGCTCATTCCTCGAACCTAGCGATCGGGTCCACGGCCCGGGTAGGGACAATGAGCCAATGATCGACCACAGCTCGCCGGCGGCCCACCCCTACCTCGCCGGGCTGGTGCTCACCGGACGCAAGGTGGTCGTCGTCGGGGGCGGCCACGTCGCCCAGCGACGGGTGCCGGCCTTCCTCGCTGCGGGTGCCGCGGTGACGGTCGTGAGCCCGGAGGTGACACCTGCCATCGAGGGGCTGGCGGGCGAGCTCACGCTGGTGCTGCGCGACTTCACCGAGACCGACCTCGACGGCGCCTGGTACGTCGTCGCCGCCACCGACGATCCCGACGTCAACGCCCGGGTGGTCGCCGCGGCGGAGGCGCGCCACACCTTCTGCGTCCGTGCCGACGACGCGCTCGGGGGCACGGCGTGGACGCCAGCCGTCGGGCACCACGGCAGCGTCACCGTCGGCGTGCTGGGCAACCGGGAGCCGCGCAAGTCCGCGGCGCTGCGCGACGACATCGTCACGGCACTCCGCGACGGGCACCTCGCCGCGTCCGACGCCCTCGACCGGACCCCGGGCGTGGTGTTGGTCGGGGGCGGTCCGGGGGAGCCCGAGTACGTCACGGTGGCCGCACGGCACGCGCTCGCCTCGGCCGACGTGGTGGTGGCGGACCGGCTCGCGCCGCGCGAGCTGCTCGACGAGCTCGACCCCCACGTGGAGCTCATCGACGTCGCCAAGCTGCCGCGCGGACGCTCGGCGTCCCAGGACTACATCAACGAGGTGATCGTCGACCGGGCGCGCGCCGGCAAGCGCGTCGTCCGGTTCAAGGGCGGCGACAACTTCGTCTTCGGCCGCGGCTACGAGGAGCTCCTCGCCTGCGCGGCAGCCGACGTCCCCGTCACCGTCGTACCCGGCCTCACCTCTGCGATCGCCGTCCCTGCACGGGTCGGCATCCCCGTCACGCACCGCGGGGTGGCCCACGAGTTCACGGTCATCTCCGGCCACATCCCGCCCGGCCACCCGGACTCGCTGGTGGAGTGGGGGGCGGTCGCCCGCCTGCGCGGCACGGTGGTGCTGCTCATGGCCGTGGACAACGCGCCCGCCATCGCCGCGACCCTCGTCGAGGGTGGGCGTCCCGCGTCCACGCCGGTGGGCGTGATCGTCGACGGCACGATGCCGACCGAGCGCACCGTGCTCACCACCCTGGGCTCCCTGGCCGACGACCTCGCCGCCCACGAGGTGGTGCCGCCGGCGATCATCGTTATCGGCGACGTGGTGGCCGTCGCGCGGCCCGACCACTACGCCGACCAGGGACGGGCACGTGGCTGACCCCGCAGGCGGGTCCGAGGTCGTCATGCTGACCGCTCCCGACGACCCCCGCCTGTCCGACTACCGCGACCTGCGTGACGTCGAGCTGCGCAAGCACCTCGAGGCCGAGCACGGCCTGTTCCTCGCCGAGGGCGAGAAGGTCGTGCGCCGCGCGGTCGAGGCCGGCTACGAGGCGCGTTCCTTCCTGATGGCCCCCCGGTGGCTCGACGGGCTCCACGACGTGCTCGCGGCGAGCGACGGTCCGTGCTACGTCCTCCCCGAGGACGTCATCGAGCAGGTGACCGGGTTCCACGTGCATCGCGGTGCGCTGGCGTCGCTGCGCCGTCGTCCGCTCCCGTCCGTGGAGGAGGTCATCCAGGGGGCCCGTTCGGTGCTGGTGCTCGAGGACGTGGTCGACCACACCAACGTCGGTGCCATCTTCCGCTCCGGCGCCGCCCTCGGCTTCGACGCGGTGCTCCTCGCCCCGCGGTGCGCCGACCCGCTCTACCGGCGCTCCGTCAAGGTGGGCATGGGCGCGGTCTTCAGCACGCCGTGGACGCGCCTGCCCGACTGGTACGACGCCCTGCCGGACCTCTCGCGGCGTGGCTTCACCACGGTCGCCCTCACCCTCTCGCCGGACTCCGTGCCGATCGAGGACGCCGTCCACGGCGTCGACCGGCTCGCGCTCGTGCTCGGCTCGGAGGGGCACGGACTCTCCGAGCGCTGGGAGGCCGCCGCCGACCGCCGCGCGATCATCCCGATGCGGGCGGGGATCGACTCGCTCAACGTCGCCGCGGCGACCGCCGTGGCCTGCTACGTCGCTGCTCGTCGCTGACCTCGTCGACCCCCTCGTCGACCCCGTCGCTGGTCCCGTCGCTGGACCCGCGGGTCACCCGGTGCCGCAGCCGCCGGGCGACCACGACGACCAGCGCCACCGCGAGCAGGACCCAGACCACGTTGCCGACACTGCCGACGTAGCCCTCGACGCGGTGCCACTGGGCTCCCAGCTCGTAGCCGGCGAGGATCAGCGCCGCGTTCCAGACCAGGCTGCCGGCCGTCGTGTAGAGGCAGAACGTCGCCAGCGGCATCCGGTCCACGCCCGCCGGGATCGACACCAGGCTGCGCACGCCGGGCACCAGCCGGCCGACGAACACCGCGGTGCGGCCGTGGTCGCCGAACCACGACACCGCCCGGCGCACGTCGCGGGCGTGCATGAGCGGGATCCGGTCGGCGAGGGCGCAGATCCGCTCCAGCCCCCAGGCCGCGCCGAGCCAGTAGAGCAGCAGGGCGCCGGCCAGCGACCCCGCCGTCGCCCACGCGATCGCGGCGGCGAGGCCGTAGTGGCCCTGGCTCGCGGTGTAGCCGGCGAGCGGCAGCACCAGCTCGCTGGGCACGGGCGGGAACACCGTCTCGAGCGCGGTGGCCAGCCCGACGCCCGGTGAGCCGACCGTCCGCATGACCAGCACGACCCAGTCGAGCACCGCCTCCATGGTTCCCCCTCAGCCGCGCCGGCGCAGGGCCTCGTGGAGCACGATCGAGCCGGCGACCGCCGCGTTCAGCGACGAGGCGCTGCCGACCATGGGGATGCTCACGATGTCGTCGCAGGCCGCACGCCAGCCCGAGGAGATGCCGTGCGTCTCGTTGCCGACCACGATCACGACGCGGCCGTCGAGCGGTGCGTCGGCGAGGGC
>CAZDAO010000037.1:11847-15713 GCA_964503015.1 uncultured Nocardioides sp.
TCTCGTTGCCGACCACGATCACGACGCGGCCGTCGAGCGGTGCGTCGGCGAGGGCCGTGCCGTGCTCGTCGGTGCCGACGATCCGGTAGCCGTTGGCGTGGGCGTGGTCCACGACCGGACCGTGCGCCGGGACGCGGAGGACGGTCAGAGCGAACAGTGAGCCCGTGCTCGCGCGAACGGCCTGCGGGTCGTAGGGGTCCGCCGCGTGGCCGGTGACGACGAGCGCGGAGGCTCCGAAGGCGTCGGCGGAGCGGGCGAGGGTGCCGATGTTGCCGGGGCTGGCCGGCCGGTCGAAGACCACGACGGGCCCGTGCGCCCGCGCGGACTCGCCGAGCCGGGCGACGCCGTCCTCGGGCATCTCGACCACGGCCACCAGCTCGGCGCCCTCCTCGCGCCCGCTGAGCCGGCCGTGGAGGTCCGGGGCGAGCAGCACGCGCTCGGCGTCGGTCGACGCCCACAGCTCGTCCGACCACGTCGACGCCGTCCCGTCGGCGCGCAGCAGGGCCCGGATCGTCCATCCCTCCTCGACCGCGCGGGTGATCGGGCGGACCCCCTGCACGAGGAACTCGCGGTTGCGGTGACGCTTCGTCCGGTTGGTCAGCAGCGCCTCCCACTGTTGGAAGCGTGCGTTCTCCCGGGTGATGCGCAGGCTCGTCATGCCGGGGTGGGCCAGGTGAGCGGGTAGTCCTCTGCGGCGGAGTCGTGCTTCTTGGTCAGGCGCTTGCGCGACTTCGCCGAGAGCCGGTCACCGAAGACGGTGCCGATGGTGTGGTCTGTCTCGTGCTGGAGGCAGCGCGCGAGCAGCCCGCTGCCCTCGAAGCTGACCGGCTCGCCGTCCAGCCCGGTGCCGTCCACGCGCGCCCAGTCGGGCCGTGCGCACGGCTCGAACGACCCCGGGAACGACAGGCAGCCCTCGTCGTCGTCCTCGAGGTGGCGGTCCTTGCCCTCGGGCAGGGTGAGCACGGGGTTGCACACCAACCCGACGGTGCGCACGCCGTCGTCGTCGGGACAGTCGAAGACGAACATCGCGACGTCCTCGCCGATCTGGCAGGCCGCCAGGCCCACCCCGTCGGCGGCGTACATCGTGGCGACCATGTCGGCGGCGAGCGTCGCGAGTGCGGCGTCGTACGACGTCACCGGGGCTTGCGGGCGGTGCATGACGGGCGTGCCCCACCGGGTGATGGGGCGGACCGTGCCACCCTCGGGGAGTGGGCCGTGCGGCGCCCGGACATCGGGGTGGACGGTCTGCTCGTGGTCGGGCATGCGGAGGATCCTAGCGAGGAGGTGGGGGAGTGACGGGCAGCACCGGCGGGCCTCTGGCGTCTGTTGTAACTCAGAGTTACAGTTTGCTCATGTCCATCATGAACAGCCTCCGGCCCGGCGGCCGGCACGGGTTGTCCTCCAAGGAGACCCGCGACCCCATCGGGATCGCCGTCGCCGCGGTCAACCGCCTGGCCCAGAGTGACCTCATCGACCGCGTCGGGCTGCGTCGCCAGACCGAGCAGGCCGTCTACTCGGCGACCCGCAACGGCTTCCGCATGGCCACCGTCGCCGGGCGGACCTTCGCCCGGGCGGGGCGCCGCACCGCCGGCGCGCGACCCGCCGCCGCGGCCTCGCGCGGTGTCTTCGACCTCACTCCGACCGAGGACGAGCAGATGCTCGTCGACGTGGTCGCCGAGCTCGCGGCCGAGGTGCTGCGTCCGGCCGCCGCGGCCGCCGACGAGGCGTGCGCCGCGCCTGCGGAGGTCCTCCGGGCGGCCCAGGAGGTCGGCCTGCCCGGCCTCGGGGTGCCGGAGTCGCTCGGCGGCATCATGGAGGAGCGCTCCGCGATGGCCGGGACCCTGGTCGCCGAGGCGCTCGCCCACGGCGACATGGGCCTCGCCGTCGCCACGCTCGCGCCGGGGGCGGTCGCCACGGCGATCGGCCTCTGGGGCACCGAGTCCCAGCAGCAGACCTACCTGCCCGCCTTCACCGGCGACGACGTCCCGGTGGCCGCGCTCACCGTCGCCGAACCGACGGTCCTCTTCGACCCGTTCTCCCTGTCCACCACGGCGCTGCGCGACGGCGACGGCTTCGTGCTCGACGGCGTGAAGTCGGCCGTGGTGCGCGGCGCGGAGGCCGAGCTCTTCGTGGTCGGCGCCATGCTCGACGGCAGGCCCACCCTCTTCCTGGTGGAGTCCGGTGCCGAGGGCCTCGAGGTCGAGGCAGACCCGTCGATGGGTGTCCGCGCGGCCGGCCTCGCGCGACTCCACCTCTCCGGCGTACGCGTCGGGGCCGACGCGCTGCTCGGTGACACCGACGGCACGGCCTACGCCGAGTGCGTCCGCCTCTCGCGGCTCGCGTGGTGCGCCCTCGCGGTCGGCACCGGGCAGGCGGTCCTCGACCACGTCAAGGAGTACGTCAACGAGCGCGAGGCCTTCGGCGAGCCGATCAGCCACCGCCAGTCGGTCGCGTTCATGGTGGCCGACATCGCCATCGAGCTGCAGGCGATGCGGCTGCTCACCTGGAAGGCGGCCTCGCGCGCCGCCCGCGGCCAGGAGTTCACCCGCGAGGTCGGCCTGGCCCGCCAGCTGTGTGCCGAGAAGGGCATGCGCATCGGTCTCGACGGCGTGCAGCTCCTCGGTGGCCACGGCTTCGTGAAGGAGCACCCGGTCGAACGGTGGTACCGCGACCTGCGGGCCGTCGGCGTGATGGAAGGCGCGGTGATGATCTGATGGCGATCAACCTCGAGACCCCGAAGAAGCACGCGGCGCTCATCGACCAGGCGCACCAGCTGGCGATGAACGTGCTGCGCCCGATCTCCCGCAAGTACGACCGTGCCGAGCACGAGTACCCGAAGGAGCTCGACATGCTGGCCGCGCTGATCGACGGCGTCAGCGAGACCGGCGCGACCAGCGGCGCCGGCGCCGGCGGCGTACGACGTGACGAGCGCGCGGCCGACGACGGCACGGTGCGCAACGGCGCCAACCTGGCGTCGGTGCTCTCCATCGCCGAGATGTGCTGGGGCGACACCGCCCTGCTGCTGTCCATGCCGCGCCAGGGCCTCGGCAACTCGGCGATCGCCTCGGTGGCCAACGAGGAGCAGCTCGAGCGCTACAAGGGCACGTGGGCGGCGATGGCGATCACCGAGCCCGGCGCGGGCTCGGACTCCGCCAACATCACCACCACGGCGGTCAAGGACGGCGACGAGTACGTCATCAACGGCGAGAAGATCTACGTCACCTCCGGCGACCGCGCCGACAGCGTCGTGGTGTGGGCCACCCTCGACAAGGAGCTCGGCCGGGCCGCGATCAAGTCGTTCCTCGTCCGCAAGGACAACCCGGGGCTCAAGGTCGAGCGGCTCGAGCACAAGCTCGGCATCCGTGCGTCCGACACGGCGGCGATCACGTTCACCGACTGCCGCGTGCCGGCCGAGGACCTGCTCGGCTCACCGGAGATCGACACCAGGTCGGGGTTCGCCGGCGCGATGGCGACCTTCGACAACACCCGGCCGCTGGTCGCCGGCATGGCCGTCGGCTGCGCCCGCGCCTCGCTCGACCTGACCCGCGACCTGCTCGAGCAGGCCGGGGTCGTCATCGACTACGACCGGCCCGGCCAGAACCAGTCGGCCGCGGCGGCGAAGTTCCTCCAGCTCGAGGCCGACTGGGAGGGCGCACAGCTGCTGATGCTGCAGGCGGCCTGGATGGCCGACAACCGGATGCCCAACTCGCTGGAGGCCTCGATGGCCAAGGCGAAGGCCGGCCGCGTCGGCTCCGACGTGACGCTGTCGTGCGTCCAGCTGTGCGGCACCCTCGGCTACAGCGAGGCCGAGCTGCTGGAGAAGTGGGCCCGCGACTCCAAGATCCTCGACATCTTCGAGGGCACCC
>CAZDAO010000038.1:0-1674 GCA_964503015.1 uncultured Nocardioides sp.
GTAGGCCTCCAGGGGCTCGAACCCTGAACCAACGGATTAAAAGTCCGCTGCTCTACCAATTGAGCTAGAGGCCCGCGGCGGGAGTCGTCGGAGGAGCCGGCGTCCACGCCTTCCGCGCATCCTTCCAGAGGTCGACCGGCCACGCGGACCGTGGCCCGCGGGCCCCGCGCCCACGCACACCGCCGGCGACCTCTGCGGTGCTCAGCCGGTCACGGCGTCGCGGCGGCGGTAGCCCCACAGGCCGAGCGCGGTCAGCGCGACCGCCAGGAGCACCAGCACGACTGCGGGCACCACCGCGAAGTCCTCGACCGGGACCTCGGCGAGGTGCCAGAAGGGCGAGATGCCGTCGACGACGTCCGGGAGGCCCAGCAGCTCGCCGAGCATCAGCTGCAGCGCCACGAACGCCACTGCAGCCCACGCCAGACCGGTCAGCCGCGGCGCCAGCCCGAACACCGCGGCGGCGACCCCGCCGATGACGAGCGTCCCCGGCAGGTAGGCCAGCTGTCCGCCGACCTGGGGCAGGACCTGGTCCCACTCGCCGCTGCCGAGCCCGTAGCCGACCGCGAGACCGAGGCCCATCAGGACGGTCAGCTTGGTGACCGCGAGGAACGCGAGCCCCACCGTCGCCGCCATCCAGCCGGTCCGGCTCACCCCGGTCGCGAGGACCGCCTCGGCGCGTCCGGACTCCTCCTCGGTCCGCAGCCGCAGCACCGACGCGACGAGGAAGCCGCACGAGATCACCGCCATGAACACGAAGATGTAGGCGAGGAACGCGTCCACCAGCGCATCCCCCGCGGCCCCGCCCGCGCCGACGTAGTCCGCCATCTCCGGATTCGTCTCGATCAGGTCCGGGATGGTCGGGATGACCGCGCCGTACAACATGCCCAGCAGCACCAGCCCGATGGCCCAGCCGATCATCAGGCTGCGCTGCACCCGCGCCGCCAGCCCGAACGGCGTGAACAGCAGCCGGCTCGCCCTCGGGCGGCCCGGACGCGTCTCGAGCAGGCCGCCACCGAAGTCCCGCCGCGTCGTCAGCCATCCCGCGGCGGCGAGCAGCACCGCTGTGGTGGCCAGCAGCACCAGCGCAGGCCACCAGCGTTCGTCACCGAAGGCGTCCATCCGCTGGGCCCACCCGAACGGCGACGCCCAGACCAGCGCGTTGTCCTCCATCGCTCCCAGCCCACGCACCAGGTAGCCGACCGCCACCGCGGCACCGGCCAGGCCCAACGCGCCGCGGGCGCTCGTCGACAGCTGGGCGGCGACGAGCGTCACGGACGTGTAGGTGATGCCGAGGAGTGCCAGACCGGTGCCGTAGGTGAGGCTGCCGCCGACCTCGAGACCGGCCGCGATCATCGACATGGAGGTGATGGCGCCGATGAGGAGCGCCGCGGCGACCCCGTAGAGGAGGCCGGTGACCGTGGCGGCGTGGCGGCCGACGACGGTCGAGCGCAGCAGCTCCGCGCGTCCGTTCTCCTCCTCGGCGCGGGTGTGCCGCACCACGAGGAACACCACCATCAGGCAGATGCCGAGCTGGGCGACCTGGGAGATCTCGTTGGCGACGATGCCGCCGAGGGTGTCCAGTCCCGCCTGCCGGCCCGACATCAGGTAGTTCACCGGGCTGACGCCGACGGCGCGGGCATAGCCGGCGACCTTCTCCGGGGTGTCGTACAGCGG
>CAZDAO010000038.1:1774-13892 GCA_964503015.1 uncultured Nocardioides sp.
CGCAGGAACAGCTCCTCGAGGGTGGGCGGGTGCGCGGCGAGGGACCGGACGCCGAGCTCGGCGAGGGCGCTGATGGCCTCGTCGAGGTGGTCGGAGTCGACGTCGAAGGTGACGCGGTGACCGTGGATCTCCGGCTCGTGGACGCCGGGGACGTCGGCGATGCCGGCGGCGGGGCGCTCGGTCTCCGCGATCACCGTGGTGCGGGTCAGGTGCCGGAGCTCGGCCAGCGTGCCGGACTGCACGACGCGGCCGGCGCGGATGATGCTGATGCGGTCCGAGAGCGCCTCGGCCTCCGCCAGGATGTGCGAGCTGAGCAGGATGGTCGCCCCCTCGTCCTTGAGCTCGAGGACGGCCTTCTGGAACTCCGCCTCCATCAGCGGGTCCAGTCCCGAGGTCGGCTCGTCGAGGAGGTAGAGCTCCGCGCGGCTGGCCAGCGCAGCGACCAGGGCGACCTTCTGCCGGTTGCCCTTGGAGTAGGTCCGTGCCTTCTTGGACGGGTCGAGCTCGAAGCGCTCGACCATCTCGGCGCGCCGGCCCTCGTCGACCCCGCTCCCACGTCCGTCGTGCGCGCCGCGCATGCGGGCCAGGACGTCGATGACCTCACCCCCGGTGAGGTTGGGCCACAGCGAGACGTCGCCGGGGACGTACGCCAGTCGCCGGTGCAGGTCGGCGGCGTCGTGCCACGGGTCGCCGCCCAGCATCGACGCCGTCCCGGAGTCGGTGCGCAGCAGCCCGAGCAGGACGCGGATCGTCGTGGACTTGCCGGCGCCGTTGGGGCCGAGGAAGCCGTGGACCTCGCCGGCCTCGACGCTGAGGTCGAGGTGGTCCAGCGCGCGGGTGGGTCCGAAGGTCTTGACGATGTCGCGGAGCTCGATGACGGCCATCCACCGATGGTGACACAGTCTTCACAAGATTGTGAAGACTGTTAAGGTAATGAGGTGAGCGATCTCGCCCGTGCCGTCGAACGACTCGGCCAGACCCTCGAGACGATGGGCATCCCCCGCATGCCGGCCCGCGTCTTCGCGTTCATCCTCGCTGACGACCAGTCCGTCTACACCGCCGCCGAGCTCGCCCAGGGGCTCGACGTCTCGCCCGCGGCCATCTCCGGTGCCGTGCGCTACCTGTCCGACACGCATCTCGTCGTCCGCGAGCGCAACCCGGCCGGCCGCGGCGATCTCTTCCGGGTCCGCGACGGCGACATCTGGGGCACCATCCAGGCCGCGCGCCGCCCCGTCCTCGACGTCATCATCGAGTCCGTCCAGGAAGCGGTCGACCTGCTCCCCGAGGGGTCGGCGGGTCGCGAGCGTGTCGAGGAGACTCGCGACTACTTCCGCTTCGTCCAGGAGGACGCGCTCGGCCTCGACCGGCGCTGGCGGGAGTGGCGCGACGCCCACAGGTGACGGCGCCACGGGAGGCCCGGCCTCGCCGCCGATCCGCCTGCCCCTCGGTCGGCTGCGCCAGGAGTGAGGCGCAGCCGAGAGGCAGCCGCTCGCGGTGGGAGCGAGTACGGGGGCGAGGAGCAAGATGCGCTACGATAAGCGTATCGAAATCCCCGTGGAAGGAGTGAGGACGTGCCCAGCACCGAGGTGGTCCTGTTCATCGTGGTGGCGCTGCTGGCCGGCGGGCTGACGATGGGCGGTGTCACCCTCGTCTACTTCCTCGACAAGTGGCGCGCCGACGAGGCGCCGCCCGCCGCACGCGAGCGGGAGGCGAGTCCCTTCGGCCGGGCGGCGTGATCGCGATGCACCCGCTGCTGGTCCTGCTCGCCTTCAGCCTCGCGACCCTCGTGACGTACGCCCTCGTGCTGGCGGTGCTGACCGTCGCGTCGTCGGCCTCCGACGAGCCGTGGCTCGACGTCGAGGAGCCGTCGGACGGCGCGGACGGCGTCGGTCAGGAACGTCGCGGGTCGCCGGTGTCATGCTGACGTCCCCATCCCGACGACCCTGACGGAGCGCGCGTGCCCGTGGACCCCTCGCCCACACCTGCCCGGCCGGGCCGGCCGCGTCAGTCCTCGCTCGACGAGCGCCTCCGTGCGGCGGTGTTGCAGCTGCTGCGCGCGGGCGGTCCGCGCGCGGTCACGATCGACGCCGTCACGGCTGCCTCGGGCGTGGCGAAGACGTCGATCTACCGGCGTCACGCCAACCGCGGCGAGCTCCTGACCGCGGTCCTCGCGGAGGCGATCGGGACGCCCGACGTGCCGGTGGAGGGCGACGTGCGCGACAAGATCCGCGCCGCGCTCGAACAGGTCTGGCACCAGATGGGCGACGTCCTCGGGCCGGGTGGCCTCGCGGCGATGGTCTCCGACAGCGACCCGGAGTTCACGGCGCTCTTCCGCGCCGCGCTGCGGCCCTACGTCGAGGTGCTGGTCGGCCGGATCCGCGGCGACGCCGCCGCCGGCCTGCTCCGCGCGGACCTCGACGCCGAGGGCGTGGTGAGCCTGATGGTCGGCGCCTACCTCGGCGAGCTGGTGCGCCACGGTGCGGTCGCGCCCGACTGGCTGGACCGCTCCCTCGAGCTGCTCTGGACGCTGATGACCCCTCCCGATGGGGCATAGCGTGGCCCCGTGACCCACAGCGAGCCCGCCCCCACCCTGGTCGAGATCTGCCTCGAGGACGTCGGCGGTGCAGCCGTGGCCGCGGCGGGTGGCGCCGACGCGCTGGAGGTGTGCGCCGGGCTCGCCGAGGGCGGTACGACGCCCACGCCGGGGTTCGTCCGTCACTGCGCCGAGGAGGCCGCCGGGCTCGAGATCCGGGTGCTGGTGCGCGTCCGGGCGGGCGACTTCGTCCACTCCCCGCAGGAGGTCGACGTCATGGCGGCCGACATCGAGACCACCAGGTCGGCCGTGCCGGCGGGCACCCGCCTGGGCTTCGTCCTCGGCACGCTCGGGCCCGACGGCAACATCGACGCGGCTGCCGTACGCCGCCTCGTGTCCGCGTGCGGCAACACACCGGTCACGTTCCACAAGGCCTTCGACTCCGTGCCCGACAAGCCGTCGGCGCTGGGGGTCCTGCGCGACCTCGGCGTCACCCGGGTCCTGACCTCGGGCGGCAGCGGGCCCGCCGTCGACCACCTGCCGATGCTCGCCGACCTGGTCCGGCGCGGGGGCGACGACGTACGGATCGCGGTCGGGGGCGGGGTCCGCCCGGGCAACGCCGCCCGGATCGTGGCCGAGACGGGCGCCCGCGAGGTCCACCTCCGCGCACCCGGCAGCGTGCGCTCCTCCGGGATCTCCGCCGGCTACGACGAGGGCACCCGCACGGTCACCAGTGCCGCCGTGGTCGCGGACGTGATGGCCGCCCTCGGCCGCTGACCTCCGCGGGAGACTTGGGTGCCGAGCACCCTCACCCGGCCGTGTCACCCGGGAACAGGACCGCCCCGGCGAGGGGGTCGACCGACGACACGTCGTCGAGCGGGAACATCGGACGCCGGACCCGGCGGTGGCCCAGCCGGGTCAGGTCCTGGTCGACGCCGCCGGGGGTGAGGGCGAGCATCCAGTCGGCGGCCATGTCGAACAGCTCGGGCTCGAGGTAGCCGATCTTCACGACCACGATGTCGGCCGTGCGCGGGTCGAGGCCGAGCCGCGTGAAGTCGGCCTCCAGGTGGTAGGGCCGGCGCCGACGGGTGACGACGACGTCGACGTGCGGGGTGCGGACCACGACCTCGAGGTTGTCCTCGCTCGGCACCACGGCGACCACCCGGCCGCTGACCTCGACCGGGGGCGCGGGCCTGTCGTCGACACGCGCGCCGACGGTCAGGTGCACGTCCGCGCCGACCCCGGCCTCGTACGCCGCGAGCGCGCCGGCCGCGTCGGGGACGCAGGCGTAGATCGCCCGCTTGCCGCTCGCCGCGAGCTCCTCGCTGGCGAGCAGCCGGGCCAGCGTCCAGGTCACGTCGCCGGCGCCGCCGGCCGTGGGGTTGTCGCCGGAGTCGGAGACGAAGTACGGCGCGACCGGGGACGCCACGGCCGCCGCGAGCACCTCCTCGAGCGAGCCCGTCGGGGCGACGAAGCCGAACTCCTCGCGCCGCGCCCACAGCTCGCGCGCCAGGGCAGCGGCCTCGGCCATCGCCAGGTCGGCGTCGTCGCCGACGACCATCACCACCGCACAGTTGCGCGGCTCGTCGGCCCACGGGTAGCCGATCCAGATGCCCGCGTCGAGGACCCCGTCGAGGGCCTCGATGCGCGGCACCTCGGCGTACAGGCTCCTCGCCGGCTCCTGCCGGGTGCTGGTCATCTCGCCCGGCAGCAGGATCGGCACCGGCACCCACGCCTTGGCCGGACGCCGCTGCCCGGCGGGCAGGGCCAGCCGGTCGAGCAGGTTGCGCGCCGCGCGCTCCTTGGTCTCCTGCCAGTCCACGTGCGGCGCCGTGCGGTACGTCGTCAGCAGGTCGACCGTCTCGGCGAGCGTGCGCGACACGTTGCCGTGCAGGTCCATCCCGCTGCTGATCAGGCACTCGTCGCCGACCACGGCGCGGACCGCCAGCGCCAGGTCACCCTCCATGTCGTCGAGCCCGACGACGCTGGCCGCGCCGTGGATGTCGAGGACGACGCCGTCGAGCGGCGCCTCGGCCACCGCCGCGGCCAGCCCCGCCAGGATCTCGGCCTTCAGCGCCGCGTAGTCGTCGGTCGGGATGGCCCCGCCGGCGATGTTGCGCGCCTGCAGCACACCGATCCACTCGGCGCGGTCGACGAGCGACCCGCCGGGCCGCCAGAACTCCCACGCGTCGAGCACCTCGCGACCCCGGCGCGGCGACAGCATCGCAGCCGTGGTGAGCGCGGGGGAGAAGGTGGAGGCCTCCAGGCTGATGCCGCAGACGGCCACGCGGGGGCGAGCGGGTCGGGTCACCCGGCGATGGTGTCAGGGACGGTGTCAGGGACGGCGTCGGGCCTGCCCGCCGGCCCGACGGGCCGCGTGCCCGGGTGACGGTGCGCGGCCCCCGGAGATGTCGTTGGTCGAGTGTTCATCCACGCGTGCGACTCGACCGGTGACGCGGGGCAAATTGTTGGTAGGGTCTGTCGTGCAACAGGTGCAAGTTCCAGCAGGTCGACGCCCGCGGAGTTTGTGATCCAACGGCGTTTGTTCTTCGGGCCCTGCCAGCTCGTGAGTCGCAAGCGGCGTGTCACCGCATCTGGTGCGGGTCGCCGAGGTGGCGGCTCACGCCCCGACAAAGGAGTAACGAGCGACATGGCTCAGGGCACCGTTAAGTGGTTCAACGCCGAGAAGGGTTTCGGCTTCATCGCGCAGGAGGACGGCGGCGACGACGTCTTCGTGCACTACTCGGCCATCCAGACCCAGGGCTACAAGTCCCTGGACGAGAACCAGAAGGTCGAGTTCGACGTCACCCAGGGTCCGAAGGGCCCGCAGGCGGAGAACGTCCGTCCGCTCTGATCGGCGGACGCTGGACTGAGCTCCAGATCTGATCCAAGCTCTGGCCTCTCCCCTATAAAGGGGAGGGGCCGGAGTGGTTCTCGGGGGAGAATAGTGACACGAAAGGGTCATTTGCCCGGCGGCACCTGTCGTGGACACTGGACCCCAAGACGTACATTTGAGCCAGACCGTGCTCGCGCAGGAGGGAGGGTGACGTGCACGACCAGTTCGACGTGACCCTCGAGGACGGCGACCTCCTCGGCGAGGTCGAGCTCACCACCACGCTGATCATCGCCGCGAGCGAGTCCGAGGAGCACCTCTCCCAGGAGGAGATCGACCGGCTGCTCGGCGTCACGCCCCGCAAGCCCTCGGAGGACTGACCCGGTCCAGACCGGTCCAGGCCGGTCCGAGCCCGCTCAGGCCGGCTCAGCAGGTGGCGAACAGCACCGGGCCGCTCGTCAGGTCCGACAGGACGTACTTCCCGTCGACCGGGCGCAGGTCCAAGGTGATCTCCCGGCCGTCCGAGCCGGCCTCCTCCACCACGAAGCGGTCGGTGAAGTCGCCGCCCTGCCCGGGGGCGGGACCCGCCGCCAACCGCGCTCGCGCGTCGGCGTCGCCCGGTGCGTCGTCGGCGTCCTCGACCTGCAGCACCGCCCGGACCGCGCCCCCGGGCCGGAGGCCCATCGCGAACCCGGTCAGCGGGTGTACGCCGCCCGCTGCCGCCACGAGCTGGTCGGCCTCGGCCTCGGCGTCGCCGTCGGCCTGCGACATCGCCAGCTCCTCGCACGCGTAGGCGCCGTCGTACACCGCGGCCGCGAGCGGCTCCTCCAGGGTGCCGGCCAGGCCGGCCAAGTCGTCGGCCGCGTCCGCGTCACCACGAGCGACCTCGACGACCTGCTCGAGGAACGGCGCGCGGTCGGAGGCGAGCACGATGCCGCGGTCGCCGAGCAGGGCGAAGTGCTCGAGCTCGGGCGTCAGCATCGACCCCACGCCGGACAGCACGTCCGGACCGCCCACCCAGACCCCGTCGGCCTCCTCCGGCTCGCTCCAGCCCAGGTCGCGCAGCCGGCCCGCGAGGTCGTCGAGGTCGACGTCGTCACCGACGCCCATCACCTCCACGGCACCCTCGGGGGACTGGGCGAGCAGCTCCCAGTCGAGGCTCGCGGGGGAGAAGCCCAGCTGCTCCTGCACCGCGCCCGCCGAGGTGCCCAGTGCGGACATCGACGACAGGTCGCGGGCGAACGCGTCGGCGAGGAAGGCCTCGACCGCCTCTCCGCTGGACCCGGCGTCGACGTCCGCGCCGAGCTCGGTGCGCACGCCTGCCCAGTCGGTCCACGCCGCCCGGCTGGTGTCAGCCGGGACGAGGTCGAGCGCGCGCTGCAGCGACGTACCCCGGTCGAGGAGGCGGACGGCGACGAGACCCGCGACGAGCACCAGGAGCGCGCCTGCGAGGGCCATGACGGCGCGGCGTTGCACGGACGGGCTCCTCGCGGATCGGGGATGGGTGTGACACTACTTCCATGGAGCCCCGCGACGTGCGCGCTGCAGGCGCCGTGGTGACGCGCAAGGGCGGTGAGGTCCTGCTGGTCCACCGGCCCAAGTACGACGACTGGTCCTTCCCCAAGGGCAAGCTCGACCCCGGCGAGCACGTGGTCACCGCCGCCGTCCGCGAGGTGGCCGAGGAGACCGGGCTCGACGTCCGCCTCGGGCCGGCGCTGTCGGCGCAGCGCTACCGGATGTCCAACGGCCGGTTCAAGACCGTCGGCTACTGGACCGCCCGCACGATCGGCAGCGACGACGTCAGCTGCTACCGCCCCAACGACGAGATCGACGCCGTCGAGTGGGTGCCGTGGGACGACGCGATGCGCCGGCTCACCTACCCCTACGACCGCGACACCCTCGCCGAGGCCCGGCCGCTGCGGCGCAAGACCCGCGCGCTGGTCGTGCTGCGCCACGGCAAGGCGCGCTCGCGCGGCGGCTGGAAGAAGGACGACCGGCTGCGCCCGCTCGTCCAGCTCGGCGAGCTCCAGGCCGAGCGCATGGTCCCGCTCCTGGCTGCGTTCGACGTGACCTCGGTGCACACCTCGTCCAGCACCCGCTGCGTGCAGACGGTGACGCCGTACGTCGACACGACCGGCTGGCCGGTCAAGAAGTACGACGAGCTGAGCGAGGAGGACGCCTCGGTCCAGGGCGTCGTCGACCTCGTCGACGGGCTGCTCGAGAGCGGCGAGAGCACCGTCATCTGCACCCACCGCCCGGTGCTGCCGACCGTCCTCGACGCGCTGCGGCTGCCCGAGACGAAGCTCGAGCCGGGCTGGATGCTCGTCGCCCACCACCGCAAGGGCCGCGTGGTGGCGACCGAGGTGCTGCAGCCCTGAGCTGCTGCTCCTAGGACCCGGCATGGCCCCTCGTCAAGGGCCGGCTGCCGAGTTCATGTGATCGCCGTCTCACGCACGGATCTGCGACGCCATCCGGCCCGATCGAGTTCATCGCCCGTTCACCGACGACGTCGTGGTCGTTCTCCTGCCCTGCCTACGTTCCTCATCGTCAGCACTCATCAGACTGTTCAGGAGCACTCGAAGTGAATCGCACTTCCTTCCGCAAGCTGCTTGCCCCGAGCGTGGCAGTGCTTGCCCTCTCGGTCTCCCTCACCGCCTGCGGTGGCGGGAACTCGGCCGACGCGTCTGGCTCGGACGACACCGGCACCTCCGAGAGCGGCGACTTCGCCGACCTCTCCGGCGAGCTCACCATCGGCGGCGCCTCGTCCCAGGAGTCGGCACAGCAGGCCTGGATGGTCGGCTTCGGCGAGGTCGCCCCCGGCGTCACGGTCTCCTACGACCCCGTCGGCTCCGGCGGTGGCCGCGAGAACTTCATCTCCGGCGCCTACCCGATGGCCGGCAGCGACTCCTACCTCGACGACGACGAGGGCGAGCTCAGCGACGCCACCGAGACCTGCGGCTCCGAGCCCATCGAGATCCCCAACTACATCTCGCCGATCGCCGTCATCTACAACCTGGAAGGCGTCGACGAGCTGAACCTCTCGCCCGAGACGCTCGCGGGGATCTTCGCCGGTGACATCACGAAGTGGAACGACGAGGCCATCGTCGCCGACAACCCGAACGCCGACCTGCCGAACGAGACCATCACCCCGGTCCACCGCTCCGACGAGTCGGGCACGACGGGCAACTTCACCAACTACCTCTCGCAGGTCGCCGGGGACGTGTGGACCGCCGGTGAGGTCGAGACGTGGCCGACCGAGGCGGGCGGCGAGGGCGGCAAGGGCACCTCCGGTGTGGTCCAGGTCGTCACCGACGCGCCGAACACCATCGGCTACGCCGACGCCAGCCAGGCCGGCGGCCTGGGCCAGGCCAGCATCAAGGTCGGCGAGGAGTACGTCGCGCCGAGCCCCGAGGCTGCCGCGAAGATCTTCGAGGTCTCGCCCCGCGTGGACGAGGGCTCCGAGGTCAACCTGGCCCACGAGCTGGACTACCAGACCGAGGAGGCCGGGGTCTACCCGATCGTCCTGACGTCCTACCTGCTGGCCTGCCAGTCCTACGACGACCAGGCAGTCGCCGACAACGTCAAGGGCTACATCTCCTACATCCTCAGCGACGAGGGCCAGGAGATCGGCTCGTCCGAGGCCGGTTCCGCCCCGCTGACCGAGCAGATCCGCGAAGAGGCCCAGTCCATCGTCGACACCATCTCGGCCGGCTGAGCACCACAGCCTCACTGGCGGGGGCCGGGCCTGACGAGGCCCGGCCCCTGCCGACACGTTCTCGCAGTCACAGCAGGAGGAACGAGTGACCACCGCGATCCAGGAGCCCGCGACCCGGGCCAGGACCACCCGCGTCGGCGACGCGGTCTTCAGGCGTACGGCACTGGTGGCTGCGCTGCTCGTCGTCGGCCTGCTGGCCGGCGTCGCGATCTTCCTGGTGATCCAGGGCATCCCGGCGCTCGACGCGTCGGGCGACACGGCGTACGGCAAGGACAGCGTCTGGGCCTTCGTCGGGCCCCTGCTGTTCGGGACCGTGCTCTCCTCGATCCTGGCGATGGTCATCGTGACGCCGCTCGCGATCGGGCTGGCGCTGGTGATCTCCCACTACGCGCCCCGTCGGGTCGCCAAGCCCGTGGGGTACCTCGTCGACCTGCTGGCCGCAGTGCCGTCGGTCGTCTTCGGCCTCTGGGGCATCGCGGTCCTCGCGCCGCGGATGGTGCCGGTCTTCGACTGGCTCAACTTGTGGTTCGGCTGGATCCCGCTCTTCGGCGGGCCGGTGTCGAGCTCCGGCCGCACCCTGCTGACGGCCTCGGTCGTGCTGGCGCTGATGGCACTGCCCATCGTGACGGCCATCCTCCGTGAGATCTTCGCCCAGACCCCGGTCGAGCACCAGGAGGCGGCCCTGGCCCTCGGGGCGACCCGGTGGGAGATGGTCCGTCTCGCGGTGCTGCCGTACGCCCGCTCCGGCATCGCCGCCGCCCTGCTGCTCGGTCTCGGGCGGGCGCTCGGGGAGACGATGGCCGTGGCCATGGTCCTCTCCGCCACCGGGGCGATCATCAGCTTCGACGTGATCTCCTCGGCCAACTCCAACACGATCGCCGCGAGCATCGCCAACAACTACGCCAACGCCTCCGGGCTGAAGATCAACGTGCTGATCTTCGCCGGGCTCGCGCTGTTCGCGCTGACCTTCGCGGTCAACTTCCTCGGCCGCTACATCGCTTCCCGCGGGCAGGTGAAGGCATGACGCACACGACCGACCTCGTGACCCCCAGCTCCGACCGGCTCGAGTCGATGATGGGCGGCACCCTGCCGCGTGTGGCGCCGCTCCTGGTCGGCGTGTGCGCCCTCGCGCTGGGTGCCCTCGCCTGGCTGCTGGGGGCCGGCCTGTTCGTCGGGCTCCTCGTGGCCTGGCTCGCCTTCACCATCGCCCTCACCGGGTGGTCGCGCGCCGTCGAGGGGAGCCGGAAGGCCACCGATGCGCTCATGCGCACCCTGATGTGGACCGCCTTCGTGCTGGCGATGATCCCCCTCGTCAGCCTGATCTGGACCGTCGTGGCCCGGGGGGCGCCGGTGCTCACGCCCGCCTTCCTCAACGACGACATGAGCGGCCGCGCCCTGCTCGGGGTCGGCGGCGGCATCTACCACGCGATCATGGGCACGATCATGGTGACCGGCATCGCGAGCCTGATCTCGGTCCCGGTCGGCATCCTCACCGCGGTCTACCTCGTGGAGTACGGCAAGGGCAACCGGCTGGCCAGGGTCATCACGTTCCTCGTCGACGTGATGACGGGCATCCCCTCCATCGTGGCGGGCCTCTTCGCGGTGGCCCTCTTCATCGTGGTGACCGGCGACCCGCTGCCCCGGCTGGGCATCGGCGGTGCGATCGCGCTGTCGCTCCTGATGCTGCCGACGGTGATCCGCTCGGTCGAGGAGATGCTCAAGCTGGTGCCCGACCACCTGCGCGAGGCGTCGTACGCGCTCGGCGTCCCGAAGTGGCGCACCATCGTCAAGGTGGTGCTGCCGACCGCGGTCGCGGGCATCGTCACCGGCGTGACCCTGGCCATCGCCCGCGTCGCCGGGGAGACCGCACCGCTGCTGCTCATCCTCGGCACGGCGCGAGTGGCCAACTGGAACCCGTTCGAGGGCGCGGTCCAGACCCTGCCGGTGTTCATCTTCCAGTCCCTCGGCCAGACCACCCACTTCAAGTACGGTGAGATCTGGACCGACCGGGTCTGGGGAGCCGCCCTCTTCCTCATCGTCATCGTCATGTCGCTCAACCTGGTCGCGCGCGTCGTCGGCAAGGTTTTCGCCCCCAAGACCGGCCGCTGAGCCACGCAAGACCTAGGAGTCACCCCCCACCATGGCCAAGAGCATCGACGTCTCCGACCTCGACATCTACTACGGCGACTTCCTCGCCGTCGAGGGCGTCACCATGCACGTCAAGGCGCGTTCCGTCACTGCCTTCATCGGGCCCTCGGGCTGCGGCAAGTCGACGGTGCTGCGCTCGCTGAACCGCATGCACGAAGTCATCCCCGGCGCGCGCGTCGAGGGCAAGATCGTCGTCGACGGGCAGTCGCTCTACGACCCCGCCGTCGACCCCGTCGCCGTACGCCGGCAGATCGGCATGGTCTTCCAGCGGCCCAACCCGTTCCCGACGATGTCGATCTACGAGAACGTGCTCGCCGGCAACCGCCTCAACGCCAAGAAGATGAAGAAGTCCGAGGCTGACGACATCGTCGAGCGCTCGCTCAAGGGCGCGAACCTCTGGAACGAGGTCAAGGACCGCCTCGACAAGCCCGGGATGGGTCTCTCCGGCGGGCAGCAGCAGCGCCTGTGCATCGCGCGCGCGCTCGCCGTCGAGCCGCAGGTGCTGCTGATGGACGAGCCGTGCTCGGCGCTCGACCCGATCTCGACCTCGGCCATCGAGGACCTGATCCACGAGCTGAAGTCCGACTACACGATCGTGATCGTCACCCACAACATGCAGCAGGCCGCGCGCGTCTCCGACGAGACCGGCTTCTTCAACCTCAAGGCCGCCGGTCAGCCCGGCCACCTCGTGGAGTTCAACTCGACGCAGAAGATGTTCGCGAACCCGGACAACGAAGCCACCGAGGCCTACATCTCCGGCCGCTTCGGCTGAGCCCTCCTCGTGGTCGTGTCCGCTGGCTGCCACCGTGGTCCGAGGTCGGTCGGCGGTCGGGGTGGTCGGGAACGTCCTGGGGATCGATCGGGGGTTCGGTCGCCAGGGCGTCCCCGG
>CAZDAO010000038.1:13992-15639 GCA_964503015.1 uncultured Nocardioides sp.
ATCCCGCTCGGAGCGTCCGCGGGAACCAGCAGGCGTCCACAGGTGGACTCGGTCTCTGCTGATCCACAGGCGTGGTCGCTTCGACGTACGTCGTGTCGGACGCGGGCGCGACCGTGGCCGGATGATGCGACCACCTGCCCGAACTGCGTCCTTGCGACGTGCTCGACGATCGAAGGCCACGAGCATCGCTGCCGCCCAGGCGGGAGCGGTGTCCCGGCGGCAGCTCTACGCCGCTGGCCTGACGCGGGCCGAGGTGAGGGCCAACGTCCGTGCCGGCCGCTGGCAGCGGGTGGGTCGGCACGTGATCGTCGTGCACACCGGCCCGCTTGCCCTGCCGACCGTGCTGTGGGCCGCCCAGCTCTCGGGTGGTCCCCGGGCCCGTCTCGACGGTGTGTCGGCCCTCGTGGCGGCTGGCCTGACGGGATTCGAGGTGACTGTGCACCGCGTCTCGGTGCCTCGTGGCGCCCGGGTCTTCCGCGACGCGCTGGTCGACGTACGGCAGACGCGACGCTGGCAGCCGGACGACCTGTTCCCGGGTGCAGGCCCGGCACGGACCCGCCCCGAGATCGCAGCTGTGCGTGGTGCGCTGTGGGCACGGAGCAACCGCCAGGCGGCGTTGCTGCTGACCATGACGGTCCAGCAGGGCATCGTCCCTGCGGATCGGATCGCGCGCGCCCTGCTGCAGGTCAAGAAGGCGCCGCGCCTGCGGTTCGTCGTCGACGTCGTGACCGATCTCGTCGGTGGCGTCCGCAGCATGGTGGAGCTCGACTTCGCTGCGGCCTGCCGGGCCCGCGGGCTGCCCGAACCGACGCGCCAGGCTGTACGTCGAGGACGGGACGGTCGCTACTACCTCGACGTCCTCTGGGAGGACTTCCAGGTCGTGGTGGAGATCGACGGGATCCAGCACGTCCTCGCCCAGGAGGTGGTGGCCGACGCATTGCGGCACAACGACGTGACCCTCCAGCACCTGACGGTGCTCCGCCTTCCCGTCCTCGGCTTCAGGGTGGCGGCCGACGAGTTCTTCGACCAGATCGAGCAGGCCCTCGTCGACGGCGGCTGGAGGCGTCTGGGCCCCGCAGCCTGACGTCCGCGCGCCCAGCCACCGACGTACCGTCGCCCGATTCCTTTCGTCATCCGAACCCGCAGCTGTGCGTTCGCCTTCGGATGACGGGTCGCCCGGGCGTGGGTCTGGCGGCCGGATTCGTCATACGAACCCGAAGCTGTGCGTTCGCCTTCGGATGACGGATCGCCCGGGTGCGCGGCTGGCGGCCGGATCCGTCATACGGATCCGAAGGCATGGGTTCGCCTTCGGATGACGGATCGCCCGAGTGAAGGAGCCGGGCGGCTCAGGGGAGGAAGAGGTGAGCGACCCAGTAGCAGACGGCGGCGACGAAGGCGGCGGCCGGGAAGGTCAGCACCCACGCCGTGAGGATCGACTTCGCCACGCCCCACCGGACCGCGGACAGACGCTTGGTGGCGCCGACGCCCATCACCGCCGAGGTGATGGTGTGCGTGGTGGAGATGGGGGCCTCGAAGACGTACGCCGTCGAGTAGAGCACCGACGCGGCGACCGACGCCGCCGCGAAGCCCCGCGGCGGGTCGAGGTGGATGATGCGACGACCCAGGGTGCGCATGATGCGCCAGCCA
>CAZDAO010000039.1:0-13657 GCA_964503015.1 uncultured Nocardioides sp.
GGGCATCGTCACCGACGTGGGCCTGTTCCTCGAGCAGCTGGCGCTCGAGCTGGTGCCGGACTACCGCCGGAGCTGACCCAAAACACCGCGCAGGTCGTGCGGCTCGCCTACTCTCCGATGAGCACAGGCACCCCAGCCCGCGCGTCCTGTGACCCCTTGGACACCTGATGGACATCGAAGCCGAGACCACCACCGCCGGCACCAGCACCGGACCGCGACCGCGTGCGGTGCACCTGTTCGTCCGGATGTGGGCGGTCGCCCACGTCCTCCACCTCTCCATCGCCGACCGCAACGCCCTCGACACCCCGTGGAGCATCGCCGTCGTCGCGACGGCGATCGCCCTGCTCATCAAACCCGCTTCCGGCCGCCTGCTGGCTGCCCTGGCGGTTCTCCAGCTGGCCGAGTACGTCGCTGAGATGCCCTTGAGCCCTGACCACTGGGCCCTGGTCTCCTTCGTCAACGTCACGTTGCTCCTGACGATGCTCGTCACGAGGTCCACGGGGTGGGAGAGCGTGGCGAAAGCCTTGCCGCCGGCCCGCGCGATCCTCCTCGTCGCCTACGGCGCGGCAGCACTGTCCAAGTGGAACACCAGCTTCCTGGACCCGGTGACGAGCTGCGCCAACGCGCTCGCAGGAGTGATCAGCTACGGGCTGGTCGGTCCGGTGGCCCAGAGCTCCCTCCTCAGCTACGGCGCGGCAGCCACCGAGGCCTCGGTGTTCGTGCTGCTGGCCGTGCCTCGGACCCGCAGCTGGGGAGTGCTGCTGGGGATGGCCTTCCACCTCAGCCTCAGCATCAGCCCGGTGCTCGTCGTCGGGGACTTCACCTCGACCGTCTTCGCGCTGTTCCTCCTCTTCCTGAGCCCGGAGCTCACCGGCCGCATCCTCGACAGGACCTCGTCCTGGGCGGCCCGGTCCGCTGTCGTCCGCGATGCCCGTCGTCGGCCTCGGGTCACTGCGGCCGTCGCCTTCGTCGTCCTCGGGTTCGGCGGCTATGTCGCGATGCCCGTGACGATGGCGGTGATGTACGTCCTCGAGCAGTTCTACTTCGTCGGTCTGCTGCTCGCGACCGCACTGTGCGTGCGGGAACGACGCGGGTCCTCGCCCGTCGGGCGGATCCGCCTCGTCCACGTCCCGGTGCTCGCCCTGGCCGTGCTGTGGGCCCTCAACCCCTACCTGGGCCTACGCACGACCGGGTCCTTCACGATGTTCTCCAACCTGCGGACCGAGTCGCCGGCCCCCAACCACCTGTTCCTGCCCAGCTTCAGGGTCACCGACTGGCAGGACGAGATGGTGACGCTGACGGGGTCGAACGACGCCGAGCTCCGAGCGGGAGCGGAGAACCGACTCGCGGTCCCGGTCGCGACGCTGCGCCGGATGGCGACGGACGACCCCGACCTGGAGGCAACCGGTGTCCTGCACGGCGCGGAGGTGAGCTTCGGGCCCGGTCCGGGGCAGGTACGCCTGGAGCCGTTGCCCTGGTGGCAGTACAAGCTCTTCCTGCTCCGACCGGTGACGACGGACGATCGGCCGTTCTGCTCACAGAGCTGACCCGACCGCCAGCAGGGCGGCGCCCACCAGGCCCGACCGCGGTCCGAGGCGTCCGGCCACGAGCTCCGGGACGACCCGGTGCGCAGCGCCGACGACGGTGCGCTGCAGGGCCGCGCGGGCCGGCTCGAGCAGCTTGTCGCCGGCCGCGGAGACGCCGCCGCCGATGACGACGCGGTCGGGGTCGAGGGCGGCGACGAGGTTGGCCGCGCCGACACCGAGCCAGTCACCGACGGACGCGAAGGCGCGGCGTGCCACGAGGTCTCCCTGCTCGGCGGCCGCGGTGACCATCGGGCCGGTGACGCGGTCGGGGTTGCCGCTGCTCATCTCCTCGAGCACAGAGGGCTGCTCGGCCATGAGGGCCCGCGCGTCGCGCACGAGCGCGTTGCCGGAGGAGTACTGCTCCCAGCACCCGCTGCGCCCGCACTCGCACGACCTGCCCTCCGGCACGACCTGCATGTGCCCGAACTCTCCTGCCATGCCGTTGGCGCCGCGCAGCACCCTGCCGTCGACCAGGATCGCACCGCCGATGCCCGTGCCGAGCGTGATCATCACGGCCGTGGCCGCACCGCGCGCGGCGCCGAAACGCCACTCCGCCACGGCTGCGCAGTTGGCGTCGTTGTCGAGCACCACCGGGCAGCCGAGCCGGGCCTCGAGGAGGTCGCGCAGCGGCTCGCCCTGCCAGGGCAGGTGCGGGGCGAACATGACCCGTGCGCCGGCCGAGTCGACGAATCCGGCGGCGGCCACCCCGACCGCGGCCAACGGCCGCCCGTCCGCGGCCTCGAGGATCGCCTCGACCAGCGCGTCCTCCACCCGGGCCGTCGCCACCCGGCGCCCGGGGGTCGTGCGCAGCGCGGTGGAGGTCACCGTCCCGTCCGCCTCGACGACGCCCGCGAGCACCTTCGTGCCCCCGATGTCGACGCCGACCACCACCCCGGAGGGCCCGGACGTGCGGTCACTCATCCGCGGAGGCCCCGTCCTCGGGCCAGTCGTCGGTCAGGTCGATGTGCTCCACGCCGTGCTCCGAGCCGGCGCGGGGATCCGGCACCGTCGCCATGGCGGCGGCGACCGCGTGGGCCAGCGAGGTCGCGGCGGCGAGGAGGTGGCCGGTCACCTCGGGACCGAGGTGGCGCACCGTGTGCACCGCGCGGCAGATGGGGCACACGGTGCACGTGGCCGATCCGGTCGCGAGGTGCTCGTTGAGGTCGTGGGCGGAGGCGGCTGCCTGCGCAGCCAGTCCCGACAGGCCCTCGCCCGCCTCGCCGGCCTGCTCGCGCGCCCATCCCGAGAGCGCACCGAGGAGCTTGGCCGTCTCCTCCGCCAGTGTGCCGACCTCGTGCGGCTCGTGCGGCTCGTGCGGCTCGTGGGCGTCACCCGCGTCGCTCACGCGTTCTCCTGTCGGGTCGGTGCCGGCTCGGACCGGGCGTCGGGGGTGGGACCGGAGTCAGGGACCGGCTCGGTGAACCGCACCTGCAGCTCCCCGTCGCGCACCCGCGCGCCCGCCACGCGGTGTCGCGCCAGGCCCGAGGGGAGCGTCAGGAGACGACGATACGACGCGACCGACACGACGAGCTCGTCGCCCTTGCGCGCGAGGCGTACGTCGTCCTGCGCGGCGAGCGGCAGCGGGAACGACAGGACGCGACCTGCCTCGACCGACCGCACGCGCAGTCCGGGCCGCCCGTCCGGTGCGGCCAGCGGGTCGCTGTCGTCGTACGTCGTGCGCGCGAGGTCGAGCAGCGCCTCGCGCCCGACCGGCTCGGCGCCGCGGTAGACCGAGGTCAGCAGGTCGAGCCCGGCGAAGGAGTCGGCCGCGTCGGCCAGCACCCGGCGCTGCGACGCGACCCACGCGGCGCGCCACGGGTCGGCGCCGCCGTCGGGGAAGACACGGTTCACCACGGCGGCGTCCACGGTGTAGCCGAAGAGGGTGAGGAAGGTGTAGGCGCGGCGCGCCTCGGCCAACACCACGGACTCGGGTGTCAGCACGAGCCGCACGGACGTGTCCGGGCCGGTCAGCACGGCTCGTACGTCGTCGAGCTCGGCGTGCAGCCGCTGGATCGCGTCGAACACCGAGTCCTCCGGCATCGGCACTCCCGCCGCGCGGGTCAGCACCGGCTTGAGCGCCTTCACGACGCGGCGCTCGACCGGGAGGACCCGGGTCATGTACCAGCCCAGCGCCTCGGGCAGCGCGAGGAGTCGCAGCGTCTCGGCGGTCGGTGCGCAGTCTACGACGAGCACGTCCCAGGCACCTGATCGGGCCTGGGCCCGCACCTCGAGGAGGGCCAGAACCTCCTCGGCTCCCGGGATCACGGTCAGCTCCTCGGCCGCGACCGGGTCCACGCCGGCGACGTCGAGGACGCTGAGCAGGTAGCCCTGGATGTCGCCCCACGACCGCTCGAAGCGGTCCTGTGCGTCGACGTGCTGCAGCCACAGGTTCTCCGCGACGGGGGCCGGCTCGGCGCTCGGCGGCACGTCGAGCGCGTCGGCGAGCGAGTGGGCGGCGTCGGTCGACAGCACCAGGGTCCGGTGGCCGGCGGCAGCGCTCGCGCAGGCGGTGGCGGCGGCGAGGGTGGACTTGCCGACACCGCCCTTGCCGGTGAACAGGAGGATCCGCATGCCGGACCCGGGCGTCAGAGCGACTCGACGCGCTTCTTGAGGCCCTTCAGCGCGGTGTCGATGAGGATCTTCTCGCCCTTGCGCTTCAGCATGCCGATCAGCGGGATGCTCACGTCGAGGGCCAGGCGATAGGTCACCTCGGTGCTGCCGTCGCCGCGGTCCACCAGCGTGTAGGCGCCGTCGAGCGCCTTGAGCATGTTGCCCTCGACGAGGGTCCAGGTGACCTCTCGGTCGCCGTCCCAGTCGTAGGCCAGGGTGTACTCGTCCTTGATCGGCGAGACGTCGAGGGCGAAGTAGACCTGCTCGGCCCGGTCGCCGGCCCCTTCGACGGTGACCTCGGCGGTCTGCACGCCCTTGGCCCACGCAGGGTAGGACTCGAAGTCGGCGATGACGGCCATGACGTCGCCCGGCGGTGCGTCGATGGTGATCGACGAGGAGGTCTGTTCGGCCATGGCCGGAGCCTAGCCGACCTCCGACGGGCGGCACCGGCCGCGTTCGGAGGGCGACCGAGCGGTAACCTGCGCTCGCACTGCTCGTCTCCCAGGAGGTTCCATCGTGCGTGAGTTCTCCACGCCTCTCTCCACCGTCATCCCCACCACCGGGAACCTCACCGACGACGTCGTCGCCAATGCCCGGGAGGCCGGCGAGACCGCGGTCTTCAGCCGACCCACGACGGACGGGTGGGTCGACGTCACCGCGGCGCAGTTCCACGACGAGGTGCGTGCCGTCGCCAAGGGACTGGTCGCGGCCGGGATCGAGGCGGGCGACCGCGTCGCGCTGCTGTCCAGGACGCGCTACGAGTGGACGCTCCTCGACTACGCGATCTGGTTCGCCGGCGCGGTGACGGTGCCGATCTACGAGACCTCCTCCGCGGAGCAGATCGGCTGGATCCTCGCCGACTCGGGTGCCCGCGCAGTGGTCGCCGAGGGCGCCGACCACCTCGCGCGTGTGCGCGAGGCCCGCCAGGCTGCCGACCTCACGGAGCTCCAGCACGTCTGGTCGATCGAGGACAACGCGGTCGACGTGCTGGGCCGCCTCGGCTCGGACATCTCCGACGAGCTCCTGGAGCAGCGGCGTACGACGGCGACGCCGCAGGACCTCGCGACACTGATCTACACCAGCGGCACCACGGGCAAGCCCAAGGGCTGCATGATCACCCACGGCAACTTCATGTTCGAGCTCGGCGTCGCCGTCGACGAGCTGCACGAGCTGTTCGACAAGGAGGGCGCCTCGACCCTGCTCTTCCTGCCGCTGGCCCACGTCTTCGCGCGCATCATCCAGATCGGCTGCGTGAAGAGCCGGGCCAAGATGGGCCACAGCTCCGACATCAAGAACCTCGTGGCCGACCTCGGCGAGTTCCAGCCGACCTTCATCCTCGCGGTCCCGCGCGTCTTCGAGAAGGTCTTCAACACCGCCTCGCAGCGCGCCACCGCCGACGGGCGCGGCAAGGTCTTCGACCGCGCGGCCGACGTGGCCATCGCCTGGTCCCGTGCGCTCGACGGCCCGAAGGTGCCCCTGCGCCTGCGGGCCCAGCACGCCCTGTTCGACCGGCTCGTCTACGGCAAGCTGCGCCAGGCGCTCGGCGGCCGCTGCGCGTACGCCATCTCCGGCGGCGCGCCGCTCGGCGACCGCCTCGGCCACTTCTACCGCGGCATCGGGCTCGTCGTGCTCGAGGGCTACGGCCTCACCGAGACCACCGCCGCGCTGTCGGCGAACCTGCCCGACGCCACCAAGATCGGCACCGTGGGCCGTCCCCTGCCCGGCACGAGCGTCCGCGTCGCCGACGACGGCGAGCTGCTCTTCAGGGGCGGCCAGGTCTTCACCGGCTACTGGCGCAACGAGGCCGCGACCGAGGAGGCGCTCGGGCACGAGGGCTGGTTCCACACCGGCGACGTCGGCGAGGTCGACGAGGAGGGCTTCGTCCGGATCACCGGCCGCAAGAAGGAGATCCTGGTGACCGCCGGCGGCAAGAACGTCGCGCCCGCGGTCCTCGAGGACCGCCTGCGCGCCCACGCCCTGATCGACCAGTGCCTGGTCGTGGGCGACGGGCAGCCGTTCATCGGCGCCCTGGTCACCATCGACCGCGAGACGTTCCCGGCGTGGGCCGAGCAGCACGGCAAGTCCGGCGACGTCACCGACCTGGTGGACGACCCCGACCTCGTGGCCGCCGTGCAGGAGGCCGTCGACGACGCCAACAAGGCGGTGTCCAAGGCCGAGTCGATCCGCAGGTTCACGATCCTCCCCGGCGAGTGGAGCGAGGAGGGCGGTCAGCTGACCCCCAGCCTCAAGCTCAAGCGCAACGTCGTGGTCCGCGAGGCCCGCGCCGAGATCGAGGCGCTCTACCTCTCCTGACCTCTCCTGTCCTCTCCAGACCCGCGGGCTAGACCATGACTACGACGGACTAGTCAGTTCGGACTACCCGTGGGCCACCATCGGGTGGTTTGTCAGGCTTAGCCCCCGAGAGCGCCCCGGGCGCCCCTATGTTCTTCGATGCGCGAGAGGACGTCGGGGCCTGCTCGCGGACTGGAGACGGTGGCACAGGCACCTTCAACGGTCGGTTCACCTCCCGGCACGTTGCTGAGCGAATCCACCCCCGTGGATCCCTGAACCGAAGGAATGCCTGATGGCGCGTCGTTCCGTACTCCTCGCCCTGGCCATCGTCACGGCCCTCGTCGGCACCCTGCTGATCGTCATGTACGTCCAGGGCATCGACAACCGGGCCACCGAGGGCCAAGAGCTGGTCGAGGTCCTGGTCGCCAAGGACATCGTCAACGCGGGCGAGTCCGTCGCCGCCGCGGAAGAGGCGGGCAAGTTCGAGAAGAGGGAGATCCGCCGCGACGACCTCGTCCCCGGTGCGCTCTCGTCCTCCACGAGCGTCACCGGCCTGGTCGCCACCGGGAACATCTACCCGGGCGAGCAGCTGATCGCGGACAAGTTCGGCAGTGTCGGCGACACCGAGACCCTCGTCATCCCCGACGACAAGCTGGCGGTGTCGGTCGAGCTGACCGACCCCGAGCGTGTGGCCGGCTTCGTCAACCCCGGCTCCGAGGTCGCCGTCTTCGTCACGGTCGCCGACGCGTCGTACACCCGCATCATCCTCAACCGCGCCACCGTGATCGGCGTGGGACAGACCTCGACGACGTCGCGCACCACCACCGACGAGGAGGGCACCCAGACGATCGAGGAGGTGCCCAAGACCATCCTCACCCTGGCCCTGACCCAGAAGGAGTCCGAGAAGCTGATCTGGGCGGACCGCTTCGGTGAGCTCAACGTCGGCCTGCTGTCCGACAAGACCAAGACCCGCGACGAGAAGGGCACGGACCGCAAGATGGTCGTCCCCGACGCCCCCGCGATGCCGACGGCCTGATCATGACTGTCATCCTCGAGACCGACGCCGCCCAACGCACCATCCTCCAGGCGATGCTCCACGGCTCCGCCGGGGTGGGGAGCGTCGAGGAGCTGTCGGCCACCATCCAGGACAACCCGCACGAATTCGCGGTCGTCATCGGCCCCAGCATCACCACCCAGGACGCCACCGCCTTCGCCCAGTGGGCGCGGGTCAACCGCCCCGACCTCGGGGTGATCCTGCTCCGCGACACCGTCGACGCCAACGCACTCTCCCTCGCGCTGCGCAGCGGCATGCGCGAAGTCGTGCAGAGCAAGGACCTCGCCGGCATCACGACCGCCGTGCAGCGGGCCCGCTCGGTGGCCAGCGCGATCGGCCAGACCATGCTCGGCGAGGTCCAGGCCGCGGCCGAGGAGGCCAAGGCCCGGCTCGTGGCCGAGGCCGAGGCCCAGCGCGTCGCCGCCGAAGCACCCCAGGGCAAGCTGTTCACGGTCTTCTCCACCAAGGGTGGCGTGGGCAAGAGCCTCGTGGCGGTCAACACCGCCGTCGCACTGGCCCAGCAGAAGCACCGCGTCTGCCTCGTCGACCTCGACGTCAACAGCGGCGACGTGGCGATCATGCTGCAGCTGTCCCCCACGCGGAACGTCAACGACCTGGCGAGCTTCCGTGGCGGCATCGACGAGGGCGCCATCGAGTCCCTCCTCACCGCCCACTCCGACCACCTGTCCGTCGTCGCCGCCCCCGTGCACCTCGACTCCCCCGACCAGGCGACCGCCGAGGAGATCGGTCAGCTCCTCGACGGGCTGAAGGCGATGTTCGACTTCGTGGTGGTGGACACCTCCGGCGTCTTCGACGACCAGGCTCTCGCCGCCCTCGACCGGTCGGACACGATCATCCTCGTCGGCACGCTCGACATCCCGGCACTCAAGGGCGTGAAGCTCGCGGCCAGCACGCTCGACCTGCTCAACTTCGCGCGCGACTCCTGGCGCTTCGTCCTCAACCGGGTCGACGCCAAGGTCGGGCTCACGCAGGCCGAGTTCGAGTCGACCCTCGGCCTGAAGGCCGACTCCACCCTGGTGTCGAGCCGTGAGGTCCTCGCGGCGGTGAACCGCGGCGAGGCGCTGGTCAGCGCCTTCCCCGGCAACCAGAACAGCAAGGCGCTCACCACCTTCGCGTCGTCCCTGGCCCAGGCACACGCCACCGCCTCCGGCGACCCGCTCGCCTCTGGCCGCAAGGCCAGCCGTCTCCGCATGAGGAAGGGCTGACATGAGTCTCACCGACCGGCTCGCCGCCGCATCGCGCTCGCGCACCGCGGACCCCGCCGCGGCCCCCGCGGCCGGGGCGCCCCCGAACGCCCCGACCACCGGCAACGCGCCGGCCACGACGTCCGAGACCAGCGCGGCCGGACGTCGCCGCGCGGCGGCGGCCCGCAGCGGCAACGACCCGTACAAGGACCTCAAGCGGGTCGTCCACGCCCGCCTGGTGAGCACCCTGGGCCCGACGCTGTACGACGCCCACCTCACCCAGTCCGACCTCGAGCAGCAGGTCCGCCTGGCCCTGCAGACGACGCTCGCCGAGGTCGACATGCCGATGTCGTCCGCGGACAAGTCGCGCATCTCCCAGGAGATCGCCGACGACATCCTCGGCTACGGCCCGCTCGAGCCGCTGCTGCGCGACCCCGACCTCTCCGAGGTCATGGTCAACACCTTCGAGGACATCTACGTCGAGCGCAGCGGCAAGCTGGTCAAGGTCGACGCCGCCTTCGCCGACGAGGCCCACCTGCGACGCACGATCGACAAGATCGTCAGCAAGATCGGCCGGCGCGTCGACGAGACCAGCCCCATGGTCGACGCCCGCCTGCCCGACGGCAGCCGTGTCAACGCGATCATCCCGCCGCTGGCCCTGGACGGCTCCAAGCTGACCATCCGCAAGTTCTCCGAAGACCCCTACACCGTCGACGACCTGATCGGCTTCGGCACGCTCAGCCGTGCGTCGGCCGACCTGCTCGAGGCGTGCGTGCGCGGCCGGCTGAACATCCTGGTGTCCGGTGGCACCGGCGCCGGCAAGACGACCACCCTCAACGTGCTGTCCTCGTTCATCCCCGACGACGAGCGCATCGTCACCATCGAGGACGCGGCCGAGCTCCGGCTCGTGCAGGACCACGTGCTCCGGCTGGAGTCCCGCCCGCCCAACATCGAGGGCAAGGGCGCGGTCACCATCCGCGACCTCGTGAAGAACTCGCTCCGCATGCGGCCCGACCGCGTCGTGGTCGGTGAGATCCGTGACGCCGCGGCCCTCGACATGCTGCAGGCGATGAACACCGGTCACGACGGCTCGATCTCGACCCTCCACGCCAACACGCCGCGTGACGCGCTCTCCCGCCTCGAGACCATGGTGCTGATGGCGGGCATGGACCTGCCGGTGCGCGCCATCCGCGAGCAGGTGGCGAGCGCCGTCGACCTGATCATCCAGCAGACCCGCCTCAAGGACGGCACCCGCCGGATCACCGCGATCACCGAGATCGTCGGCATGGAGGGCGACATCATCACCACCCAGGACGTGTTCCTCTTCGACTACGCCGCCGGCATGAACGAGCAGGGCAAGTTCAAGGGCGGCTTGGAGTCGACAGGCCTGCGCCCGCGCTTCCTGGAGCGGCTCGCCGACCACGGCGTACACCTCAACCCGGCCGTGTTCACCGTCGGCGGGGCACGATGAGGGTGCTGCGCCGCTGGGCAGCCGGCGCGCTCGCGACCTCCGCGCTGGTCCTCTCCGCCGGGGCCCCGGCCCTCGCCGAGGACGAGATCACCATCGAGCACGTCGAGACCGACCGCGGCACGGTGAACCTGCTCCTGTCGACCGACGGCCTGCCCACGGGCACCACGGTCGAGCCCGGACAGGTCTTCGTCGAGCTCAACGGCAGCGCCGTCGAGTCCACGGCCAAGCTGGTCGACGCCGGTGACATCGAGCGGTCCACCGTCATCGTCCTCGACGCGAGCAACAGCATGCAGGGCAAGGGCAAGTTCGCCGCAGCGTCGACCGCGATCAACGCGTTCCTCGACAGCGCCCCCGAGGACGTCGCCATCGGCCTGGTGGCGTTCGCCGGCAAGGTGACCGGCACGGTCTCCCCCACCATCGACCACGACGCCGTGCGCCAGGCGCTGGCCGACGTCACCCTCGGCAAGGGCACGAGCGTCTACGACGGCATCGTCGAGGGCGTCAAGCTGCTCGAGGGCGACGGGTCGCGCAACCTCCTGGTGCTCTCCGACGGTGCCGACACCGGCAGCGACATGACGCTCGAGGTCGCCACCGCGGACGCGCTGGAGGCCGACGTCGTCGTCGACGTGGTCTCCCTCGTGGAGGGCGCGAAGTCCGAGGAGCTGGCCACCGTGGCGACCGAGACGAAGGGCTCGGTCATCCCGGCCGATCCCGCGGTCCTCACCTCGGTCTTCAACGAGCGAGCCGCGTCCCTCTCCCAGCAGCTCCTCGTCACCTTCGAGGCGCCGTACGCCAGCGGCGAGGACGCCAACATCGACGTCGTCGTCGAGTCCGCCGGCACGCAGTACCACGACACGGCGTTCACGACGCTCGGCCCAGGCTTCGCGGTCCCCGACGTCGTCGACTCCGGCAAGGCCCTCATCGGCAACACCGGCATGCTGGTGGGTGCGGCAGCGCTCGCCGTCGGCCTGTTCGGCCTGCTCGCGACCGTCCTCATCAGCGCCGGCGACAACCGGTCGCAGTCGGTCAAGCAGCTCGAGGCGTACTTCAACGGCGCCCCCGGTGCGGACGGGAAGGCCAAGAAGCGCAAGGCGAACAGCTCCGCTGACCTCAAGGGCTCGGCGGTGTCGGTCGCCAACAGGTTCGTCAGCGCCGACATGGAGACCCGCATCTCGCAGCGCCTCTCGGGTGCCGGGTCCGCGCTGACCGCGTCCGAGTGGATCCTCGTGCACGCCGGGATCGCCTTCGCGGCCGGTCTGGCCGGCCTGGTCATGGGCGGCATCCCCATCAGCATCCTGTTCCTGATCCTGGGCATCGTGCTGCCGTGGATCTACCTCAAGTTCCGCCATGGCCGGCGTCTCAACGCGTTCAACGGCCAGCTCGCGGAGACGCTCGGCCTGATGGCCGGCGGCCTCCAGGCCGGCCTGTCGCTGCCCCAGGCTGTCGACTCCGTCGTCCGGGAGGGTCACGAGCCCATGGCCGGCGAGCTGCGACGGGCACTGGTCGAGCAGCGCCTCGGCGTGGACATCACCGACGCGCTCGACGGTGTCGGCGAGCGGATGGAGAGCAAGGACTTCGCCTGGGTCGTCATGGCGGTCCGCATCCAGCGCGAGGTCGGTGGCAACCTGGCCGAGATCCTGCACACCGTGGCCGACACCCTGCGCGAGCGCGACTACCTCCGCCGGCAGGTCAAGGCGCTCAGCGCCGAGGGTCGGCTCTCGGGGTACATCCTGACCGGCCTGCCGCCGCTGATCTTCTTCTACATGACGTTCGCCAACCCCGACTACGTCGCGATGCTCTACACCACGCTTCCCGGTTACATCATCCTGGCCCTGGCCGGCTTCCTCCTGGCACTGGGCTCGTTCGCGATGGCGAAGCTCGCCACGGTGGAGGTCTGAGATGATCCTGTACGTCGGAGCCGGGCTGATCTTCCTCGCCCTCGTCCTGGCCATGTCGATGGTCGGGGTGATCAACAAGGAGCGCCGTGGTGTCGCCCGTTCGATCGCCGCCATCGAGGCGATGAGCCAGAGCACGCCCGACATGCTGAAGGTCGAGCTCGAGCGGCCCTTCGCCGAGCGGGTCCTCGGCCCCTTGGGTGACCAGCTCGTCGGAACCGGGCGGAAGCTGGTCCGCGCGGACACGGCCCACAAGCTCGAGTACCGCCTGAACATCGCCGGCAACCCGCCGGGCTGGGACGCCAACCGGCTCATCGGCCTCAAGGTCCTCGGCCTCGCCGTCTTCGGAGGCATCGGGTTTCTCTACATCGCCGGCATGGGCTGGCCCTTCCTCCGGGTGCTCCTGGCGACGGCCCTGGTCGCTGCGTTCGGCTACCTCCTGCCCAACGTCCTGCTCTTCAACGCCGGGCAGAAGCGCGAGAAGCTGATGCGCAACGCCCTGCCCGACGCGCTCGACCTGTTGACGGTCTCGGTCGAGGCCGGCCTCGGGTTCGACGCCGCGGTCGACCGCGTCGCCCGCAACACCGACGGTCCGCTGGCGGCCGAGTTCGCACGCCTGCTCCAGGAGATGAACATCGGCGTCGGTCGCACCGACGCCATGCGTGCCATGGCGGAGCGAACCTCGCTCGACGACCTCAAGTCGTTCTGCTTGGCGATGGTGCAGGCCGACAGCCTCGGCATCCCCATCGGCCGCGTGCTGCGGATCCAGAGCGCCGAGATGCGCACCAAGCGCCGGCAGCGCGCCGAGGAGAAGGCCCAGCAGGTCCCGGTGCGCATGATGATCCCGCTGGTGCTCTTCATCCTGCCCTGCCTCTTCCTGGTCATCATGGGCCCGGCCGGCATCCAGATGGCCGACACCTTCTCCAAGCAATGACCCCCATGCGCCTGACCGATCGGGTGGATCGGGCGACTCCGAAGGGCAGCCTGCTCCACGCCTGGCGGGTCACGACCGCCATCAGGGTGTTCACCCTGTCGCTCGCCGCCGGCATCGTGCTGTCCGACGACCAGGCGGGCGTCTCGGGGCCGCTCCTCGCTGCCTTGGCCCTCGTCGCCGGCGCCAGCGCGATCCTCGAGCGGACGACCCACCACCCGCCGACCGCGTGGGTCGCGGCGGCCGAGATGGTGCTCACCGCCCTGATGCTGGCGAGCGCGGACTCCTCCCCCGGCCTGTACGCCTACCTCGCGGCCCCGCCCGTCGTCACCGGGCTGCGGCACGGGCTGGTCACCACGGTCAACGTGGCTGCCGCCGGTGCCGTGGGCGTGCTGGCCGCGGTCGCCGCCGCCACCGGGAGTGACCCGCGTCCCGACCTGATCGCGGCGGGCCCCTGGGTGCTCAGCGGCCTGGGGGCCGGCCTGCTGACCAGCTGGCAGTCGCGCTCGCTGCGCCTCCTGGGCGCCAGGCGAGCGCCGTACCAGGCCGCCCACCACGTCATGGCGCAGCTGCACGGCCTCGCCCGGCGCGGCGAGCTCGGTCTGGACATGGC
>CAZDAO010000039.1:13757-15540 GCA_964503015.1 uncultured Nocardioides sp.
TGCTCTTCGACGAGGTGCGCGGCATGGCGACCTCCGAGGAGCGCAACCGGCTCGCGCGCGAGATGCACGACGGGGTGGCCCAGGAGATCGTGGCGCTGGGATACGTCGTCGACGAGATCGAGTCCCTCTCCGACGAGCCCGGGACGCGCGCACTGGCCGCGTCGCTCCGCGAGGAGATCAGCCGCGTGGTCGGCGAGCTGCGCCACTCCATCTTCGACCTGCGCCACCAGGTCACCGACCGCCGGTTGTCCGGTGCGATCGCCGACTACGTGCGCGACCTCAGCACGGGCACCGACCTGCGGGTGCACCTCAGCTTCGACGAGACCGGATCCGCGCTGTCACCGCGCACCGAGAGCGAGCTCTTGCGCATCGCCCAGGAGGCCATCGGCAACGTCCGCCGGCACTCCCGAGCACGCAACCTCTGGGTGGACTTCGTCACCGACGGCATCACCCTCGACCTCAGGATCGAGGACGACGGCATCGGCAACGCCACCCCCAAGGACCGTCACTGGGGTCTCCAGACCATGACCGAGCGCGCCACCGGGATCGGGGCGTCCCTCGAGGTGTGCGACCGTCCGGGCGGCGGCACCCTCGTCCACCTCCGCACCGACCACGCCACCAAAGTCCGAGAGAGGAGTGCTCGCCCATGAGCACCACCGTCATGCTGGTCGACGACCACGAGCTGATCCGTCAGGGCCTGGCCCGCGCCTTCGAACGCGACGACGACATGCACGTCGTCGGCCAGGCCGGCAGCGTCGACGAGGGACTCTCCGTCTTCCGCGAGGTCCGACCGGACGTCGTGGTCACCGATCTCCAGCTCCCCGACGGACTCGGCCTGGAGATCGTCCGCGCCGTGCGCGGCGAGAGCGACACCGTGGGGCTGGTCGTGCTCACCATGCACGCCGGGGACGACCAGATCTTCGCCGCCATGGAGGCCGGGGCGTCGGCGTTCGTCGGCAAGGACAGCAAGGCGTCGGAGGTCGTCAGCGCCGCCAAGCACGCAGCCGTCGCGCCCCGCACCTTCCTGTGCGCCGGCCTGAGCGCCGCGATGATGCGACGCGCCACGGCGCCGGCCGCGCCCCGCCTCTCCGGACGCGAGGAGGAGGTCCTGGTGCTCCTCGCCGAGGGCTTGGGCACCAGCGACATCGCCGGCCGCCTCTACCTCAGCGAGTCGACCGCGAAGACCCACATCACGCACATCTACCAGAAGCTCGGCGCCGCCAACCGTGCGCAGGCGCTGGTCACCGCCATGCGGATGGGGATGCTCGACCACCTGTCCGCCGGCGACCCCCTCCGCTGACGCCGGAGGTGCCATCGCGGGTGGCGCCGAGGGTGGTCGGAAGATAGTCACATCGGACTACGCAGCAACGGCCGTTCACCCGATTCGCCGGCCGCCGGAGTCGAGCAGAGTATTCCTCGACGGGTCCTCGTGGGCTCGGACCGGACTCATCAACAGACCTCAAGGGGAATCACATGCTCGAGAAGTTCATCACCCTCATGCTCGTCGGCCGCAAGGACGAGGAGAAGGGCGCGACCGCTGTGGAGTACGGCCTGATGGTCGCCCTCATCGCCATCGTCATCATCGGCGCCGTCACCCTGCTGGGCAACAACCTCAGCCAGCTGTTCAACAACGTGTCGACCAGCATCGGCACCGGCAGCTGATCGAGGGCCAACCCCGTACGAACGTCGACAGGGCCGGAACCGCGAGCCGCGGTCCCGGCCCTGTCGTCCTTCCCGACCACAGTCGTCCTTCCACGGTCCTGAGGAGGATCAGCATGGACCT
>CAZDAO010000040.1:0-15442 GCA_964503015.1 uncultured Nocardioides sp.
GTCGTCGTTCCGCGAGCGCGACCACGGCGCGCCGGTCGACACCGCCACCATGCCGACCTGGCGCCTCGTCGTCGCCAACCAGAACCACGACCAGATCGGCAACCGCGCCCGCGGCGACCGGCTGGCCGAGCACCTCGACGACGACCAGCTCGCCTGCGCGGCACTGTTGACCCTCGCCGGGCCGTTCACCCCGATGCTGTTCATGGGGGAGGAGTGGGCGGCCTCAACGCCGTTCCAGTTCTTCACCTCCCACCCCGAGCCCGAGCTCGGGCAGGCGACGGCCGAGGGGCGGATCGCGGAGTTCGCGAAGATGGGCTGGGACCCCGCCGAGGTGCCCGACCCGCAGGACCCCGCCACCTTCCAGCGGTCGAAGCTCGACTGGGACGAGCTCGCGACAGGTCGCCACGCCGTGCTCCTCGACTGCTACCGCCGTCTGGGCCGGCTGCGTCGCGACCTGCCGCAGCTCACCGACCCGTCGTTCGGCTCGGTGTCCTGCTCGGTCGTGGGTCGGCTGTTCACGATGCGCCGCGGCGACCTGCTCGTCGTCGTCAACGCCGGCGAGGTTCCGGTGTCCGTGGCGGTCGACGCCGAGGAGGTGCTCTTCCGGACGCCCGTCGGAGTCACCCTCGACGGCGGCACCCTGGACGTCCCGCCGCACGCGGGCGCGCTCCTGCGCTGACGCACACGAGCCCACGGCCGGCCCGCACCCGTGGTGCGAGCCGGCCGTCGTGCGTGCTGGCTCAGACGCCTTCCTGCACCTGGAAGATGCGGTCGGCCACCAGGCCGTGCGCCTCGCGGTGCACGGTGTTGGCGGCCTCGGCGCTCGGCGCCTCGACGAGGCAGAAGATCTGGCCCTTCTCCTCGTCGACCCAGTAGCGCTGGTAGCTGACGTCGTGCGGCCCCTGGGTGGCCAGGTCGGCCCGGTGGGCCTTGGCGACGTCGTCCATCGTGACGCCGTCGCCGAGCGAGTGGACGTCCATGAAGAGAGGCATGGCGGCTTCCTTTTCCGTTGGGTGTGTCGTGCTGACGTCCCCAGTGGACTCTGCGGCGACCCTCCCTCTCATCGGTAGCGGCTACCCAGAAGAGTCCCGGGCACTACCCGTCTCGAGCTCGCGGCGACTACGGACGCCGATCTTGGCGAGGATCGCCGCGACGTGGTGCTCGGCGGTGCGCCGCGAGATGACGAGGGTCTCCGCGATCGCCGCGTCGCCCAGCCCCCGTGCCACCAGCTCGAGGACCTCCTGCTCCCGGGGTGTCAGGCCGTGCGGGTGGCTGCTCGCCCGGGTCGCGCGCGGGACCGGCGCGCCCAGCGCCTGCAACGTCGTACGCGCTCGGGACGCGGCAGCGGTGGCGCCCTGCCGGTCGAAGAGCCGCACCGCGTCGGTCAGCAGCTGCGGATCGCCACTGCGGGCGAGCGCCAGCGCCTGCTCGAACGGTGACTCCAGCGCCTCCCACAGCGCGGCGGCCTCCGACCAGCGACCCTCGCGCTCGAGGGCGTACGGCGGTGCCAGCGGCGCTCCTGCGTCGACATCGGCCGGGAGCCAGGTCGCGACCTCGCCGCGGTGCCACGGGCAGTCGACGCCGTCGACGTGGGACCACGCGGCCGTGGCGATCACGGTGATCGCCGCCGGGTCGCCCGCGATCCACGCCGCCTCGCACCTGGCCGAGGCGGTCGGCCCGATCCGTTGGGCCTCCGCCATCGCCTCGGACATCTCGACTGCAAGCGCCAGGGCCTCGTCCGGCGAGCCGGTGGCGGCGCGGACGTCGAGCTGGGCCAGCACGAGGAGCGGTTCGAGGGACCCGACGGCGCTCGACCCGCCCCGGAGGACCGCGGCGGCGTCGGCCCGCGCCTCGGCCTCCTCGCCCCGGTCCAGGTGCAGCCGCGCGCGCCACCCCAGCAGGTAGCCGGTCCACGAGTCGAGGTCACGGTCCACGCAGTAGGCGAGTCCCTCGTCGAGCCAGCGGAGGGCGTCGGCGTGCCGGCGCTGGACCACCGCGGTGGAGGAGAGGTTGCAGTAGGCCCGCGCGGCGTGCTCCTGCAGGTTCGCGGCGCGGGCGCCGTCGAGCGACTGCTCCAGCATCCGCTGCCCCACGACGCGGTCGCCCGCGATCACCTCGATGGTGCCGAGGTTGTTGAGCGCGTGCACCCGGACCTCCCGACCGGCACCGTCGGGCAGACCGTCGAGCACGGCCAGGGTGCGCTCGCCCAGCTCGCGCGTCGGTGCGAGCAGGGTCTTCAGCATGGCGAGCCCGGTCCGGTGGCTCAGCGCCATCGCCTGCTCGACCGAACCGGTGCCCTCGAGCAGCTCGACGGCGCGGTCGGCGTGGTCGCGAGCCTCGTCGTGGTGCCCGGCGAACCACTGCAGCCGCGACTGGCAGCGCCACGCGTCGCCCACCCGCAGCGTGTCGCCGAGGGAGTCCCAGAGGTCACGCGCGTGCCCGATCGTGGCGACCGACTCGGCGATCCGGTTGGTCAGGTAGTACTCGTAGCCGAGGTCCCACAGCAGCTGCGCCCGTTCGTCGGCCGGCAGGTCGTCGGCGTGGCGCAGGGCGCGCTCGTACTGCCGCGTCGCCTCCCGGTGCGCCCCGAGCTCGGCCGCGCTCGCGGCGGCGGCCCGGGCGTGCGTCAGCACGGATGAGCGGTCGCCGGCAGCCTCCGCGTGGTGGGCGATGCGGGCCGGGTCGGCGCCGTGCTCGACGAGGGCGGCATGGAGCCGGCGATGCAGGTGGACCGCGCGCCCGGCCGGGACCTCCTCCAGCACGGCGAGCCGGGCCAGCTCGTGGCGGAACAGGACCTCGTCGCCCGAGCGGCGCAGCAGGCCCCGGGCGAGTGGCTCGTCCAGCGCGGTCAGGCCGTCGTGCAGCAGGGCCCCGACGAGGTCGGTCTCGGCGCGCGATCCGGCGAGCGCCACCAGCTCCAACGCCCGCTGGCTGTCCTCGTCGAGGCGCGCGACGCGGGCCAGCACCGCGTCACGGACCGTGTGCGGCAGCTCGTCGCGGGCGGCCAGGGCCTCGGTGACGAAGAACGGGTTGCCGCCGGTCACCGCGTGCAGCTCCGCGGCCGCGGCCCCGGTCGTGCCGTGCGCGGCGGCGAGCTCGGCGACCCCCTCGACGGTCAGCGGCGCGAGGTCGATGCGCCGGGTGCCGGTCGCGGACGCGGTGTCGCCCAGCAGGACGCGGAGCCCGTCGCCGGCGGTCGTGTCCTCGGGCCGGTAGGTCACCATCACCAGCGCGCGGCACGCGTGCACCCGGCGCGCCAGGTGGCGCACCAGGTCGAGCGTCGCCTCGTCGGCCCAGTGCGCGTCCTCCACGACCAGCAGGTACGGCGTACCGCCGGGTGGGTCGCGCAGCACGGCGAGCACGTGGGCGAACAGCTGCGACCGCGAGACGCCGTCCGGCCAGACCCCCTCCGGCAGGTCGGGCAGCATGTCGACCAGCGGTCCCAGCGGTGGCGGGGTCGCCGAGCCGTCGCACCAGCCGACGACCGGTCGCGTCCTTGCCTGCGCGGCGACGGCCTCCACGAAGGTCGTCTTGCCCTCCCCCGCCTCGCCGCCGACGTAGACGAGCCGCCCGCGCCCGCCCGCGGCGTCCGCGAGATAGCCCGCGGCCGCCCGCAGGTGCTCGTCCCGCTCGAGCAGGGTCATGGACCGATGCTAGATCCGTCGCAACCTTTCCGGGAGCGCGCGAGTCTCCCCTGCGCAAGGGCCATCAGGGCCGCAGCTCACACCACGGGGGAACCCCTCATGAACCGCATCATCGCCGCAACCGCGGCAGCAGCCCTCGCCGTCGCCCCGCTCGCGCTCGCGACGTCCTCGACCGCCGCTCCGGCCAAGGCCGGCTCCTACAAGGTCACCGCCAAGGCCAACGTCGACGTGGCCGTGGCCAAGGAGGACACCGTCAAGGTGCGCGGACGCGTCACGCCGAAGGCCTGGAAGCAGAAGGTCGTGCTCCAGCAGCGCGTGGGGGACAAGAAGAAGTGGCGCAGGACCGACAAGGCCACGGTGAAGCGCAACGGCCGCTTCCTGCTCAAGGACACGCCCACCTCGCCCGGCATGCGCGAGTACCGCGTGCTCAAGCCCGGCCACAAGGGCATCAAGAAGGGCTACAGCAAGCCCATGGCCGTCGAGGTCTACCGGTGGGAGAAGCTCGGCAACTGGGGGACCGGCCCGCAGGAGAACCTGCTGCGCACGGGCGCCGTCATCGGCACGGAGTACTACGGCGCCAGCTTCATGAACGCCGTCGCCGGGACCCCGGCCTACGTCGAGTACACCCTGGCGCGCAAGTGCACCCAGCTCCGCTCGACCTACGCCCTCACCGACGCGTCGGTGTCCGGCTCGAGCGGTGCGATCGTGGTCTCCGCGGACGGCGTCCCGGTGAAGACGCACTCGCTCGCCGTCGGCACCATCGTCCAGGACGACGTGGCCGACGTGACGGACGTGTTCCGCCTGCGCTTCGACATCTCGACGACCGCCACCCCGGCCGCCACCGCGGCCGTCGCGACGCCCGAGGTGCTCTGCACCCGCTGATCCAGCACGGCACGCACCGGTCCGCAGCGGCGGGCACCACGGGGATACAGGCTCCCCGGGGTGCCCGCCGCTGCTCGTCCGGGAGGGCCTCGATGGCTCGGGCGCTCGAGACCTACCGGATCGTGCCGGGCGGGCGCACCTTCGTGGACGAGGTGCTCTGCCTGCCCCTGACGGGGCGCGACCCCGCGATCGGGCACCGGTGGGTGGTTGGCCGTAGGCTTGGGCCTCGTGGCAGGAATCGACTTCGACGTAGAGCTCAAGCAGCTCCAGGCGACCATGAAGACCATCGGTCAGGTCCTCGACCTGGACAAGATGCGCGCCGAGATCGCCGACCTGGGCGAGCAGGTCGCCGCGCCCGACCTGTGGGACGACCAGGCCAACGCTACCCGCGTCACCGGCCGGTTGTCCGCGCTGCAGGGCGAGCTCGACCGCTTCACCAGCCTGGAGACCCGCATCGAGGACCTCGGCCTGATGGTCGAGATGGCGCAGGAGGAGGGTGACGCCGACACCCTCGCCGACTCCGAGGCCGAGCTCGGCCGCGTCAAGAAGGCCGTGGAGTCCCTCGAGATCCGCACCCTGCTCTCCGGCGAGTACGACGAGCGCGAGGCGATCGTGACGATCCGCTCCGGCGCCGGCGGGGTCGACGCCGCCGACTTCGCCGAGATGCTGATGCGGATGTACACCCGCTGGGCCGAGCAGCACAAGTACGGCGTCGAGGTCTACGACGTCTCCTACGCCGAGGAGGCGGGCATCAAGTCCGCCGAGTTCGCCATCCACGCCCCCTACGCCTACGGCACCCTCTCGGTCGAGGCCGGCACCCACCGCCTGGTGCGGATCAGCCCGTTCGACAACCAGGGTCGCCGCCAGACCTCCTTCGCTGCCGTCGAGGTCGTGCCGGTGCTCGAGCAGACCGACGAGATCGAGGTCGACGAGAACGACATCCGCGTCGACGTCTTCCGCTCCGGCGGCCCGGGCGGCCAGTCGGTCAACACCACCGACTCCGCGGTCCGCCTGACCCACATCCCCACCGGCATCGTGGTCTCCTGCCAGAACGAGAAGTCCCAGCTGCAGAACAAGGCGTCCGCGATGGTCGTCCTCAAGGCCAAGCTGCTCGCGCAGAAGAAGGCCGAGGAGGCGGCGCTCAAGAAGGACCTCAAGGGTGACGTCGCCGCCAGCTGGGGCGACCAGATGCGCAACTACGTCCTCAACCCCTACCAGATCGTCAAGGACCTGCGCACCGGCCACGAGTCCGGCAACCCCAGCGCGGTCTTCGACGGCGACCTCGACGACTTCATGGAGGCCGGCATCCGCTGGCGCCGCGGCGCGGAGAAGGTCGAGGCCTGACCCCGATGACGTCCTGGGGGGACGTCCGCACCCGGCTGGAGCGCGAGCTCAGCACCCTCGCCGACGACGAGTTCGCCGTGGTGGGGGAGCCGGAGCCCGCGCCCGCCCGGGGACTGCTGCGCAGACGGCCGGCGCCCGCGCCCACCCGCTACGTCCAGGTCCGTCGCGACGGTGACCACTGGTACGCCGAGTGCGTCGGCGCCACCGCATTCGGGGGCGACTGGGACGTCGACGACGCCACGCACGACCGGCTGCGCGACCTCGGCTGGCTGGTCCCTGGCGACGACCCGTCCGGCGTGCAGCCGTCCTACCCCAACTACTGGCGCGTGTTCCCGCGCGCGGAGGCCGACCGGGCCGCAGCGATGTGCGCGGGCGCCCTGGAGCTGCTCGGCGCCGACCCGGCCACGCTGGAGTGGCGGCGCGACGCCTGACGGCCGCTCAGCCTGCCGGCTCGAGGGCTCCGGACGGCAGGGCCGTGCTGAAGACGCGGTAGAGCGAGGTCGCGGAGACCGGCAGCAGCACCCCGCCCTCCTCGTCGACGACGTGGGCGCCGCCCGGTCCGTCGACGACGACCAGGTCGCGGTGCTCGCCGGCCCAGCCGACCCGCAGCCGCCACGCGAGCGCGGCCCCGGCCTCCTGCAGCGCCTGACGACGTACGGCGTCGTCGGCCGACAGCAGTCTCTCGACCGCGTCGGCCGGTGCGGTGCGTGGCTCGCCCTCGGCCGTCCTTCGCGGACCGGTCCGCGTCATCCGCACCAGCGCCGCCGCGAGGTGCGAGGGCGGCAGCACCATCAGTTGGTGGAGGCCCGGGCGCACGGCCAGGAGGACGACGGCACGCTCGACGTCGACGCCGGCCCGGTGATGCTGGATCGAGCTGCCCGCCACCAGCACCTCCACGGTGACCAGCGGTCGGCGCAGCGTCTGCAGGGCGGGTCCGAGGCCGGCGCGCTCGAGCTCGCGGACCGCGTCCGGGTCGTCGGGGCCGTCTCCGCCGAGGAGGGCGGCGACGCCGAGGTCGTCGAGGCGCACCACGCCGTCCTGCAGGCTGATCACGCGGACACCCCAACCCGGGGTCCGGTGAGTGGCCGCCAGGCGGCCGCCACCTCGGCGAGCTCGTCGGCGAGCCCGTCGTAGGACCAGGTCTCGACGGTCGCGGTCAGGGTCCACCCGAGGGGACCGTCCGCGACGAACCACTGCTCCATGGTGAGGGCGCGGCCCTCCCGGTCGACGTGGTGGGCCAGCCGGCGGCCACCGGGCCTGCCGTCGACCACGAGCCGCTCGAGGTCGACGAGGAGGTAGTCCTCCAGCATCGTCGGCAGCACCTCGTCGGACCCGACCTGCCAGTCGCGGAACGTCAGGCCACCGAGGTCGTCGCAGGTGAGCACCAGGTTGGACCGGAACCCGTCGGGCCGGTCGAGGTCCACCGGCTCGACCGCGGTCCACACGGTGCCCGGGAGCGGCCGGGCGACCTTGTCCCAGCCCCGCGGGACGTCCGGTGCCGCGAAGGCGACCTCAGCCACGGCCACCCTTGCCACGCGTGCTGCCGGGGGCGACCTGCTCGCGGTACCACCGCGGCTGGACGACGGCGGGCACCGGCAGCGGCAGGACGGCGTACGCCAGCCAGGTCAGCAGCCCGGCGAGCGCCAGCACGACCCCCGGCCACGTGGGCAGGTCCAGCCGCTCGGCCGCACCGATCAGCGCACCACCGACGAGCGCGACCGCGAGCGCCGGCCAGAGCACCAGCACGTTGCGCTGCGCGAAGTCGCGGTAGGGGCCGCGCGCCCACTGCCGCGCGCGGGAGGTCTGCCCGCGGCGCTGCCACGCGTTGACGGCGACGAGCGCCACGGCGCCCACGAGCATGAGGAGGTGGATCATCGTCTCAGTCCCAGAAGCTGATGGCGTCGCCGACGTCGGACAGCGCGTCGCCGGCGTTGGAGAGCTGGTCACCGGCCCAGTCGGCCGCAGCGTCCGCCGCGTCGCCGACGGGGTCGAGGATGGCCTGGCCGACCTCGGAGCCGACGAAGCCGCCGACCGCACCGCCCACGATGCCGCCGACCACGCCGCCGACGACGGTGCCGACGCCCGGGCAGATGGCCGTGCCGATCGCACCGCCCGCCCAGGCGCCGCCCTGCGCCCCGGCCCAGGCGCCGGCCGCGGTCGTCGCGCCCATGGTGGCGGCGCGGGTGCCCTGCTCGACGTCGCCCATCGTCGGGTCGTCGGCGTCGGCCTGCCACTGGTTCCAGCCGGCGCTGACCGCGGTGACCACGGTGCCGGCGCGGCCGGCCCACTTGCCGGCGGTCGCCCAGGCGTTGCGGGTGGCGGCGTTGTAGGAGGTGGCGTGGAAGTTCTTCGGATCGGTGGCGGCCCACGCGCGCTGCCAGAAGGTCATGCCGCGGGCGCTGCCGAACCGGCCGTTGATGCGCGGCTGGAAGACGCCGTAGCGGCTGTTGACCATCCAGCTGACGCCGGCGCCCAGGCCGAGGCCACCGAGCCCGAACAACCACGCGCCGATGTCGTCGCCGTCGGCGAAGTCGGGTGGGAGGAAGCCGAGGCGCTGGAGCAGGTCGACCACGAACCCGTCGCCGGTCGACTTCTTGACCCCGTCGCCGAGGCGCTTGTGCGCCTCCTGCTCCTTGGTGCGGGCCGCGTCGGCGATCTCGACGGCCTCGTTCCACGCCGCGACGACGTCGTTGTGGGCGGTGGCCTGCTCAGGAGTGGGGTCGGTGGGTGCGACCGGGCGGACGAGCGACTCGCCGCTGGTGCGCACCCCGCCCGCGACGCCCACGCTGCGGGCGTGGGCCAGCCGCGACCTCACCACGTCGAGCTCGCCGGCGAAGTCGGTGAGGGCGGTGCCGAGGCCCTCGAGGCGGTGGTCGAGCTCGCGCAGGTCCTTGACGGCGGCGTCGACGCGCAGCTCGAAGCCTTGCGCCGCGTGCCCGTGCCAGGTGCCGGCGGTCGTCGCGGCACGTCGTACGTCGCTCACGGCGCGCGTGACGGCGCTGCGCGAGGCGCTGAGCTCGGAGGCCGCGGTGCGGCAGGACGCCGGGTCGCCGTGGACGACGAGGTCGAGGAGGTCGCTCACGGGCCCATCGCCCCCTGGCGCTGCTGGTGGGACGCGGCGACGGCCTGGTCGGTCGCGCGGACGTCGGCGGCAGTGGTGCGCAACGACTCCGCCGTCGCGCTCACCTCGCCGGCGACGGCGGTCACCGCCTCGGCGAGCGCCGCCAGCGCCGTGCCGAGCTCGTCGCTCGAGACGCCCGCGTCCGGCTTGATGCGCAGCCCGGGAGCAGCGGCGGTGAGGTCGGACCCGGTCCCCTCGAGGATGACCGCGGCCGAGTCCAGCGCCGCAGGGTCCACCTGCAGGCCGGGTCCTCCTGTGCCGGTCGACGTCATGCCGGGGATCCTCCCACCCGCGGGCGGGTCCGAAACCTCCCGGGCCGACCTACCGATCCGGCGGGCAGCCGCGTCCCCCGCGATCCGTCATCCGAAGGCGAGCGCATGGCTTCGGATCCGGATGACGGATCCCGGCCGGTCGGCGGCAGCCGCGCCAGCCGCGTCCCCCGCGATCCGTCATCCGAAGGCGAGCGCATGGCTTCGGATCCGGATGACGGATCCCGGCCGGTCGGCGGCAGCCGCGCCAGCCGCGTCCCCCGCGATCCGTCATCCGAAGGCGAGCGCATGGCTTCGGATCCGGATGACGGATCCCGGGCCGGTCGGCAGGCTCACGTCCAGGGCAGCCGCAGCCACCCGTCGAGGACCTCGGCCACCGCATCGTCGACCCCGGCGGGCGTCGGCGTCGGCGCGCCGTCGACCGCGACCACGCCGGCCCGGTCGCCGACGGCGCCGAGCCACAGGGCGCCGTGACGGTCGTCGTACTGGTAGGTGGCCAGGGTGACGCCGTTCGGGAGGGTCCGGACCGTCATCGCCGGACCGTCGCACGAGCGGAGCTCCTCGACCATGCGGTCGACGGTGCGCGGTCCGGTCGTCGAGTCCCGGAACCCGCCGAGCGACCAGGTGACGCCGCGGGGGCTCCCGGAGGCCGAGCTGGCGACGGCGCCCTCCGTGACCTCGACGGACAGGCAGGGGGTGTTCGGGACGCCGGACGCCGTGCTGCGTTCCGCCGCGCGCCACCCGCCGAGCGCCTCGGTCAGGTCGCTGTCCATGACCTCCGGCAGCTGCGGCACCTGGGCAGCGGCCGGGACGTCCGGCTCGTCCTCGAGCGGCTCCTGCACCTCACCCGAGCGCAGTCCCGCCACCACCGCCTCGGCGACACGCTCAGCGACGTCCGCGGGGGCGACGCCGGCACGGCCCCCGACCTGGAAGGTCAGGCGTCGCGCACCGATCCGCGTCGTCCACACGTCGGTCATCGCCGTGTCCGCGTCGGTGGGGGGTACGGCGACGTGGCGCACCTCGGTGCCGTCGACCTCGATCGTGGTGGCTCCCGTGCAGGCGCCGTACGCCGCCTCCTGCTCGTCCTCGGCCGTCGCGGCGTCCGGGTAGTCCGTGAAGAGGGCCTGGCCGATGGCGAAGTCGTCGCCCAGGAACCGGGAGAGCCCACCTCCCGTCTCGGGGCCCTTCGCCCGCCCGTCCTCGGTCGCGAAGCAGGCAGGCTGGCTGAACCCGCCCCCGCCCTTGGGGGAGTTTCGCTCCCATGCCTCCCACCCCGTGAGCCACCCCTCGGTGGCCGCCTCGAGCGCTGCGGCGTCGAGCGGGGCACCGTCGGCACCGCCGGCGACGCCGCCACCCGACGGGAGCAGGCGCGGCCCGGCCAGCCCGCCACCCACGACGACGAGTGCGGCGAGGGCGGCGGCGCCCACCCGCGTACGCCGCCGTCGGCGGGCCGTCGCGACCGCGGCGGCCGCCCCGGGGGCAGGGGCATGGGCGAGGTCGCGGGTCAAGGAGGTGAAGGCGCGGTCGAGAGCCGGGTCGAGCTGGTCCTGGTCAGGCATGGGTGTGGGCTCCGTTCGTCTCGTCGGAGAGGAGGGCAGCGAGGGCGGTGCGACCGCGGGAGAGCCGGGCCTTGATGGTGCCGACGGGGGAGTGCTCGATGCGGGCGACCTCGTCGACCGGGAGGTCGGCGAGGTGGTGCAGGACGATCGCGCGGCGCTGCGCCTCGGGGATGAGGAGCAGCGCCTGGAGGAGCGCGGTGGTGGTCTCGTCCGGCGGACCGGTGACCGGTTCGGTGCGGTGGCGGGCCAGCCACGAGGCGGCGACCCGGGCGCGACGCCAGCGGCTCACCGACAGCCGGGTCGCGACCTGGCGCACCCAGGCGGCGGGCTGGTCGTAGCCCGACACCCGGCTCCAGTGCGTCCATGCCTTCACGTAGGCCTCCTGGGCGAGCTCCTCGGCCACGCCGCGATCCCCCGTGAGGGCGTACGTGACCGCCAGCGTGCGCGACCACGTGGCCTGGTAGAACTCGGCGAAGTCCGCCTCGGCGCTCCCGCGCATGCACAACCCCCGTCGATCCGGCGTTCGATCCGGCTGTCAGGGCGCCCCTGTCGGACGCCGTCACCCACCCAACACGCTCGGGTGGCCGTGCCGGTTGCACCGCGGCGCGGGTTTCGGGAATGCGTACACCCCTCACGTAGCCTCGACGCCGTGATTCGCTTCGAGAAGGTCACCAAGACCTATCCCGGCCACCCCCATCCGGCCCTCGACAACATCTCCGTCGACGTCGAGAAGGGGGAGTTCGTCTTCCTCGTCGGATCCTCGGGCTCCGGCAAGTCGACCTTCCTCCGCCTCGTGCTCCGCGAGTACCGCCCGACCACCGGCCGCGTCTACGTCGCAGGCAAGGAGATCAACCGCCTCGCCAGCTGGAAGGTGCCGCGGCTGCGCCGCGACATCGGCACCGTCTTCCAGGACTTCCGCCTGCTGCCCAACAAGACCGTCACCGAGAACGTCGCCTTCGCGCTGCAGGTGATCGGCAAGTCCCGCAAGGAGATCAAGGACGTCGTCCCCGAGACGCTGGAGCTGGTGGGTCTCAGCGGCAAGGGCGACCGGATGCCCGACGAGCTCTCCGGCGGCGAGCAGCAGCGCGTCGCGGTCGCCCGCGCCTTCGTCAACCGGCCGATGATCCTCATCGCCGACGAGCCCACCGGAAACCTCGACCCGACGACGTCGGTCGGCATCATGAAGCTGCTCGACCGCATCAACCGCACCGGTACGACCGTGGTGATGGCCACCCACGACGCGGGCATCGTCGACCAGATGCGCAAGCGCGTCATCGAGCTCGAGAACGGTCACGTGGTGCGCGACCAGGCGCAGGGCGTCTACGGCCACCAGAACTGACCGACCTCTCCACCCCTCTCCGCCCCCAGGTCTACCCCCACAGATCGAGAGCCCCCACTCCATGCAGCTTCGCTACGTCTCCTCCGAGCTCGGCCAGGGCCTGCGCCGCAACCTCTCCATGCACCTCGCCGTGGTGCTGACCCTGTTCGTCTCGCTGACCCTCGTCGGCATCGGCGTGCTGTTCAACCAGCAGGCAGCCAAGGCCGCCGATCACTGGGGCAACCAGCTGCAGATCACCGTCTACCTCTGCCGCGCCAACGACAGCGCCGCCGTGTGCCCCAACGCGGTCACCGATGCGCAGAAGGCCGAGATCTCGCAAGTGGTGGAGGACAACCCCGAGGTCGACGACTTCCACTTCGAGTCCAGCGAGCAGGCGCTCGCCAAGGCGCGGGAGCTCTACGGCGACGAGCTGTTCTCGGGCGACAACCCCGCGATCACGGCCGAGGACATGCCGCAGACGATCTGGATCACGCTCGACGACCCGGAGCAGTACGAAGGCATCACCAGCGCCGTGCAGGGGCTCGACGGCGTCTCGAAGGTCCGCGACATGCGCGAGCAGGTCGCGCCGATCCTCGAGTCGATCAACATGCTGCAGTGGGTGGCGCTCGGCACGGCGGCGTTCCTGGTCTTCGCGGCGCTGCTGCTGGTGGCCAACACCATCCGCCTCGCCGCGTTCGCCCGGCGCAAGGAGATCGGCATCATGCGGCTGGTGGGCGCCTCCACCCTCTACATCGCGCTGCCGTTCCTCCTCGAGGCGCTCGTCACCGCGCTCGTCGGCGTCGCCCTCGCCGGGGCGGCACTGTGGGGCTTCATGTACTTCGGCATCGACGAGCTCTCGCAGAACCGGCTGAAGTTCGTGCCGTGGATCGGGTGGGACGAGTTCTGGCTCGCCGCCGGCGCGGTGGCGGTCCTCGGCCCGCTGCTGACGTTGCTCCCGACACTCGTGCTGACGCGGAAATACCTCAAAGTCTGAGTCGCGGAGGTTAGCGTCTAGGCGTCTGCCCGGTCTCGGCCCGGGACGGCGACCTTCCCCGCTTCCCCAACGCAAAGGCTTCCCCCGGTGCGTACCTTCCCCCGTACCGCTCACCGCCGCATGGCCGCACTCGTCGCGGTCATGGCCCTGGGCGTCTCCACGGTCCCCTCAGCGCAGGCCGACGACCTCAAGGACAAGAAGCAGAAGGTGGAGCGCCAGCTCAAGGGCGCCCACCAGGACCTCGACGAGTCGAGCTCCCGGCTGCGCAAGGCCAGCGCGCGCCTCGAGGCGGCGCACGAGCAGCTGGGCGTCGCCAAGACGCGACTGGCCACCGCGCGCGGCAAGGTCGAGGTGGCCCGCGAGCAGGACGCCCGGATGCAGGCCGAGCTCGCCCAGGCCGAGGCCGACCTGGCCGCCGCCGAGGCCGCGCTCGCCCAGGGACAGGTCGACCGCGAGCAGCAGCGCCAGCGCGTGGCCACCACCGTCGCCGACATGTACGCCGAGGGCGACCCCGAGCTGATCGCCTTCTCCTCCCTCATCGACGCCGAGACGACCGAGGAGCTCACCCGCCGCGACGGCGTGCGCGACGTCGTCGTCGGCCAGGAGGCGCGGGCGTACGACGAGCTCAAGGCCGCCGAGGTCCTCCTCGAGGTCCAGGAGCAGCAGGTCTCCGACGCCCGCGACGACGTGGCGGCCAAGCGCCAGGCCGCGGCGGAGCACCTGGAGCTGATGCGCGAGCTCGAGACCGAGCAGCAGGCCGCCAAGGACTCGGTCGTCTCGCTGGTGATCGAGCGTCGCGACGCCCGCGGCGAGGCCCGCGAGGCGCGCGCCCAGGACGTCGTCAAGCTGCGCAAGCTGGCGGCGCAGCAGAAGAAGATCGAGGAGATGCTGCGCAAGCGCGCCCTCGCCGCGCTCCGCCGCCAGCGCGCGCAGGCGCGGTCCCAGGCCGGCGGCCCCTCCAACGGCCTGCTGGCCCACCCGGTCGACGGCTACGTCACCTCGCCCTTCGGCTACCGCGAGCACCCGATCTACCACTACTGGGGCCTGCACGACGGGGTCGACTTCGGTGGCGGCTGCGGCACCCCGCTCAAGGCCGCGGCGCCCGGCAAGGTCGTCGCGTCCTACTGGAGCGACGTCTACGGCCACCGCCTGGTCATCGACCACGGCGTCATCGCCGGTCGCGGCGTCGCCACCATCTACAACCACGCCAGCAGCTACAGCGTGGGCGTCGGCGCGCAGGTCTCGGAGGGCCAGGTCATCGGCTACGAGGGATCCACCGGCTGGTCCACCGGCTGCCACCTGCACTTCACGGTCATGGCCAACGGCCGGGCCGTCGACCCCATGAGCTACTTCTGATCGCTCACAGCCGTCCACGTCTCGACTCGAGCGGACAAGTGGTCGCTCGAGCGGACCCATGGTCGCCCGACGGCCGACGTGTGCGCCGTACGACACTGGTCGACCGGAATGGTCGCCTGACGCCCGGTATGTCGGGTGTTGAGCGGCCACATGTCCGCTCGAGTCCCGATCTGGTCGGGCGGGGAAGGCCGCCGCAAGACCGGTGGGCGCAACCCATTGGACACGCTCTGGGAGAATGGCTCCATGGCGAAGGAGCAGGGCCAGAAGATGGTCGCGCAGAACAAGAAGGCGCGCCACGACTACCACATCGAGGACACGTGGGAGGCCGGCCTGGTCCTGATGGGGACCGAGGTCAAGTCGCTGCGCCAGGGCCGGGCGTCCCTCGTGGACGGCTTCGCCGAGATCGACAACGGCGAGGCGTGGCTGCTCGGCGTGCACATCCCTGAGTACAGCCAGGGCACGTGGACCAACCACTCGGCCCGCCGCCGCCGCAAGCTGCTGCTCAACCGCTCCGAGATCGACAAGATCGAGCGCAAGATCACCGACAAGGGCTACACGATCGTGCCGCTGTCGCTCTACTTCAAGGACGGCCGCGCCAAGGTCGAGATCGCGCTCGCGAAGGGCAAGAAGGCCTACGACAAGCGCCACACGCTCGCCGAGCGGCAGGCCAACCGGGAGAAGGTCGAGGCGGTCCAGCGAAGGCTCAAGGGCCACCGAGACTGAGGCGATGACTGATCCGCGCGGGTTCGCCGAGGCGCTCGGCCTGCCCGGCCTGCAGGACCTGCACACCCACTTCCTGCCGCCGCGGGTGATGGCCAAGGTGCGCGCGCAGTTCGACGCCGCCGGTCCGCTGATCGGTCGCCCGTGGCCGCTGCACTACCGCGACGAGGACGACTCGCTGGTGGAGACGTTGCGCTCCTACGGCGTGCGCCGGTTCACCGCGCTGCCCTACGCC
>CAZDAO010000041.1:0-3875 GCA_964503015.1 uncultured Nocardioides sp.
CTACCTCAGACGGGGGTCGTACGCCGCCCGGGACCGCATCTGAGGTAGTCGGCCACGCGTGAATAGGGCACCCGCCCGATGTCCGGTGCTACCTCATGGACGGAATCTCTTCTCACGGTCCAGGAAGGGCCGCTGAGAAGAGGAGAAGCCCATGTTCGCCACCGACAGCTTCCTGAGTGCCGAGATCGCCTACCGCCAGGACAAGGTCCGCAAGGACTACGGCGTACGCCGCTGGACCCGGGTCCGCGTCGACGACACCCAGAAGTGAGCCCCACCGCGATCGACCCGCGAGTGTCGGTCGAGCACGACACAATGTCGTCCGTGCCGGCCCTGCGGACCACCGATCTCATCGGACGCGATGCCGAGCTGGAGCAGCTGACTGCCCAGCTCGGCATTCGCACGTCCGCGGGCGACTCGTCGGCCCGGGCGATGCTGGTGGCCGGCGACGCCGGCGTCGGCAAGACCCGTGTGCTGATGGCCCTGCGCGACGCCGCCCTCGACGCCGGCTGGCAGGTCGTCGCCGGACACTGCCTCGACCTCGCCGACAGCTCGCTCCCCTACCTCCCCTTCTCCGAGGTGCTGGGTCGCCTGATGGCCGACCGGTCCGACGTGGCCGACCGCGTCCTCGACCAGCACCCCACGCTCGCCCGGCTGCAGCCGGGCCGGCGGATCCGCAGCAGCGAGACCGCGTCGGGCGACCAGGTGCTCGACCGCGGCAACGTCTATGACGCGTTCGGCGACCTCCTCTCCGCCGTCGCCGAGCAGGCCCCGCTGCTGGTCATCGTCGAGGATGCCCACTGGGCCGACGAGTCCACGCGCGACATGCTGAGCTTCCTGTTCTCCCGCCCCGTCCCGGGCGTCTCCCTCGTCGTCTCCTACCGCGCCGACGACCTCCACCGACGCCACCCGCTGCGCCGCCAGGTCGCGGAGTGGATGCGGCTGCGGGGCGTCGACCGGCTCCAGCTCGAGCCGCTCGCCGACGACGACGTGCGCCTCCTCGTCCGGGCGCTGCACCCCTCGACGATGTCCGAGGCCGAGTTCACCTCGATCGTCGACCGGGCCGAGGGCAACCCCTTCTTCATCGAGGAGCTGGTGGGCGCCGCCTGGTCCGGGCAGGTGCCCGGCGAGCTCGCCGACGTCCTGCTGGTCCACCTCGACCGCCTCGACGAGACCACCCGCCAGGTGGTGCGCATCGTGTCGGTGGCCGGTCGCCAGGTGAGCCACGAGCTGCTGGCCGCGGTGTCCGACCTCGGTGCGGCCGAGCTGGAGGCCGCGCTGCGCACCGCCGTGGAGTCGCACGTCCTGGTCGCGTCGCGCGGCGGCACCTACGCCTTCCGGCACGCACTGCTCGGGGAGGCCGTCTACGACGACCTGCTGCCCGGCGAGCGGGTCCGCCTGCACGCCGACTTCGTCGCGGCGCTGCTGGAGGGCCGCGCGGTCGGCACGGCCGCCGAGCTCGCCCAGCACGCCCGGCGTGCCGACGACCGTCCCGTCGCGGTCCGGGCCTCGATCGAGGCCGGTGAGGAGGCGCTCGCGGTCGGCGGGCCGTCCGAGGCGGCCACCCACTTCCTCGACGCGCTCGAGCTCATCGACACCTCGCGCTCGCCGGTCACCGACGTCGACGTCTTCGCCCTCGCCCGGCGGTGCGCGGAGGCGCTGATCGCCGCGGGGCGCGTGCCCAAGGCGGTCAAGGTCCTGCGGGCCCGGCTCGCGGCCCTCCCGGCCGACGGCTCCGACGTCGACCGGGGCCAGCTGCTGACCTCCCTCGCCGCTGCGCTGATGCTCACCGACACCCCGGAGTCGCCACGCGACATCGCGGCCGAGGCGGTCGAGCTGCTGCGTGGCGCGCCGCCCAAGCTGCTCGTGCGTGCCCTCCTGGTGCAGGCGCAGAGCCTGAGCGGGTGGCACGCCGACGAGGCGCGTGCGATCGCGCTCCGGGCCCTCGAGCTCGCCGAGCGCAACGACCTCACCGCGCTGGCCGTCGAGCTGCACACCACGGTCGCGGGCCTCGACCCGGCGGCCAGCGCCAGCCCGAGCGCGGGCTGGCGGGCGGCCGCAGACCGCGCCCGACGGGCCGGCCTCCTCGAGCCGGAGCTCCGCGCCCTCTACCTCCTCGCCCGGCTCCACCACGACGACGGCGACCTCGACCGGGCGGTGGAGGTCTATCGCGAGGTGATCGCGCGCAGCGAGGTCGGCGGCCTGATCTGGTCCCCCTACGCCGCCGAGGCGCGGCTGCTGATGGCCGTCGCGCTCACCCACCAGGGTCGGCTCGACGAGGCGTGGGACCTGCTCGACGTCAGCGGCCAGAACCCGCCGATGGTCTACGAGTGGCTCTACTTCGCCCACCAGATGCTCATCACCATCGGCATCCGCGGTGAGCACAAGCACCAGGCGCTCGAGCGCCTGCGCGACTACTGGAGCACCGACGGCCTCACGGCCATCTCCTCGGCGAGCGCGGAGCTGATGCAGGCCGCGGCGGCCGGTGACGCCGCACGCGCGGTCCGGGTCTACGACGACGTGGTCGCGACCGTCGTGCCGCTGTGGCACGACTGGTTCCAGGCCCGGCTCCGCCTCGCCACGCTCGTCGTGGGCGCCCTGGCCAACGCCGCCCCGCACCAGTCGGCCGACGAGCGCGAGGTGGCCCGCGCCGACGTCGAGCGGATGGTCGCCGACGGCGGCCGGGTCATCGACTTCTACGCCCCGTTCGACAGCAGCCACGGTCCCGAGTACCGCATGTGGGTCGCCCGCCGCGCGGCCGAGCACCTGCGCTGGCGGTGGCTCGCGCAGGTCGACCCGCCGTCCAGCGACGAGCTCCTCGCGGCCTGGCGGACCGCCGAGGAGACGGCCGTGGCCTACGGCAGCGTTCCCGAGATCGCGCAGGCGCGGGTGCGCCTGGCGGGCGTGCTGCGCGCGTCGGGCGACGGCGCGGCCGCACGGGAGGTGGCCGACCTGGCTCGCGAGGCCGCCCACGCCCTGCGCTCGAGCGCGCTGGTCGCCGAGCTGACCGCCCAGGGCTCGGCGCCCGCGCCGGCGGCCGCCGCCGACACGGCGACGCTGACCCCGCGCGAGCGCGAGATCCTGGCGCTGGTCGCCGAGGGCCGCTCCAACGGCGAGATCGGCAAGCAGCTGTTCATCAGCACCAAGACCGTCTCGGTCCACGTCTCCAACATCCTCGCCAAGCTCGACGCCGCCTCCCGCACCGAGGCGGCCGCCGTCGCCCGGCGCCGCGGTCTCCTGTGAGGTGCCGCTGAGTCGTCGGGAGCCGTCGGCAAGACTGCGCGCATGCCTGACTTCCGGTGCTCGCTCGCCAGCCTCGCCGACGAGGAGCCGATCCTCGGCACCGCGCCGACCGACCCCGAGCTGCTGCTGGTCGAGGCGCCCGGGCCGTGGGGCCGTGACGCCGTCGCCGACAACCGGTTGCCCGAGACGGTCCGCGGGCACCTCGCCGGGCTCGACCTCAAGGTCCTCCTCCTCCGCCGCTACGACGGTGTGGCCGGGCCCGGCACCCACGTCTTCCACGCTCGCGCCACGGAGACCGGGTTCGAGGTCCGCGGCACGGTGCTCGACCGGCCCGAGGACCTCCTCGCGCTCGACCTCGCGACGCTGCCGGCGTACGACGGCCCGCTGTGGCTGGTGTGCACCAACGGCAAGCGTGACCGGTGCTGCGCCGAGCTCGGTCGCCCGATCGCCGGGCTGCTCGCCCAGGAGTGGCCCGACGGCACGTGGGAGACCACCCACCTCGGCGGCCACCGGTTCTCGGGGACGCTGCTCGCCCTGCCCAGCGGGCTGACCCTCGGTCGTCTCGACACCGCCACGGCGCTGGCCGCCTGCGAGGCGGTCGACCGCGGCGAGGTCCCCACCGAGTGGGTCCGCGG
>CAZDAO010000041.1:3975-15403 GCA_964503015.1 uncultured Nocardioides sp.
GGGGGATCCGGTGCCGGGACGCTAGGAGGCGGATCTCGTCCCGGCACCGGAAGCTCAGCCCTTCACCGCTCCCGCCGTACCTCCGCGCACGAGGTACTTCTGGAAGACGAAGAAGACGAGGGCCACGGGGATGGTCATCAGCAGCGCGGCGGCCATGGTGATCGGGTACTGGTTGCCGGAGCCGAGCTGACCACTGGTGAGCGTGGCGACGCCCTTGGTCAGGGTGAACAGGTCGGGGTCGCGCGAGGCCACGATGAAGTGGGGCAGCTCGTTCCACGAGCCCTGGAAGGACAGGATCGTGATGGTGATGAGTGCGGGCCGCGACATCGGCAGCACCACCGACCAGAAGATCCGGAAGGTGCCGGCGCCGTCGATCCGGGCGGCCTCCTCGACCGACTCGGGGATGCTCTCGAAGAACTGCTTCATGATGAAGACGCCGGCCGCGTCGACCAGCAGCGGCAGGACCAGCGCCGGGTAGGTGTCGTAGATGTCGAGGTAGCGCAGCACCAGGAACTTCGGGATCAGCAGCACCACGCCGGGCACCGCCATCACCGCCAGGATCGCGGTGAACACCGCACCGCGGCCCCGGAACTTGATCCGGGCCAGGGCGTAGCCGGCGAGCGAGTCGAGGAACACGCGTCCGGCCGTCACCAGCAGCGTCACCACCACGGAGTTGGTGAACCAGAGTGGGAAGTCGGTGTCGAAGAGCCGTCGGAACGCGGCGGTCGTGAACGGGTCGGCGACCAGGCTAAGCGGGTTGGCCACGGCGTCGGGGTTGGTCTTGAACGCCGTCGTGAGCTGGACGAGGAAGGGATAGAGGTAGACGAACGAGAAGACGATCAGGACGGCATAGCCGAGGTACAGCCCGAGCGCGGTGCGGTTGCCGACCATCGGCCGGGTCTGCGGGGCCGGGCTCCGGCCCGCGCTGCTCGTGGTGGGCGTGCGGGTGCTCGTGGTCATGCCAGGCCTCCTGCCGCGGCGCGGGCGCGCGCCTTCCTCGTACGACGCTCCTGCCGCTTGACCGCGATCGCGTCCTTGTCGCGGAAGAGCCACCGTTGGAGGCTGGCCATCGCGAAGATGATCAGGAAGAGCACGAACGCCATCGCCGCGGCCACACCCCACTTCTGGTTCTCGAAGGCGTAGAAGTAGGACAGGAACGCCGGCGTCAGCGTCGTCTTCCCCGGACCGCCCTGCGTCATCACGTAGACCTGGTCGAAGACCTGCCACGTGCCGATGAGGCCGAGCGTGGTCACCAGCAGCATCGTCGGCCGCAGGTGCGGGAGCGTGACGTTGCGGAACACGCCCCACCGGCCGGCGCCGTCGATCCGGGCCGCCTCCTCGACCTCGACGGGCAGGTCCTGGAGCGCGGCGAGGAACATCAGCATGAACGTGCCCGTGGTGGTCCACACGACGAGCAGGATGATCACCGAGAGGGCGACGCTCGGCCCGGCGAGCCACTGCCACCACGACAGGCCCAGTGCGCCGCCGTCGGCCAGGGCGGCCGGAGGCGCCGACGCGTCCCACAGCCCGAGCCCGTCGCCGACGAGGTGCAGCAGGCCGCGGGAGTCGTTGAACCACGTCGGTCCGTCGAGACCCACCCAGCCCAGCATCGAGTTGACGACACCGCCGCCGGTGAAGAGGAACAGGAAGACCAGGCTGATGGCCACCGAGCTCACCACGGACGGGAAGTAGAACGCCGTACGGAAGAAGCCGACCGCCTTCAACATCCGCTGGTTGAGCACCAGCGCCAAGAACAGCGCCAGGGCGGTCTGCAGCGGCACCACCAGCAGGACGTAGTAGAAGTTGTTGCGCAGCGAGGTCATGAAGTCCGAACGGGTCAGCCCGCCCTGCTCGCCGACCAGCTCGCGGTAGTTGTCGGCGCCCACGAAGCCGACGCCCGACGCGAACGGGCTGCCCCGTCCGTTCCAGTCGGTGAAGGACACCCACAGCGCCATCAGGACCGGCACGGCGAGGAACAGTCCGAGCACCAGGATGGTGGGGGACACGAACAACCACCCCGCGCGGGCCTGGCCCTGATGGACGCTCCGGGTGCGGCTCACTGCAGCTCCGCCTCGGCGTTCTCCTGGAAGGACTCGAGGATCTCGGTGACGTCGGCCGTCTTCAGCTGCTCCAGCTGGGAGTCCAGGTCGGCGACGACCGGCCCCAGCCCCGGGAGGTTGACCGGGCCCTGCCCGTAGTCGCCGCCCGCGATGAACGGCGCGTCCTGCGGGAACTGCTCGACGTAGTCGGCCTGGGCGGACTCACGGCTGGGCATCACGCCGAAGGCCTCGGCGTTGGTCAGCTGCTGCTCGGGGGTGGTCAGCGCCTCGACGAGGGAGACCGAGGCCTCCTGGTCGTCGGACTCTGCGGAGATCCCCCAGCACTGCGTGAAGAGCAGCGTGCCCTTGCCGGCCGGGCCCTCGGGCAGCTCGGCCACGGTGTAGTCGACCTTGGGGTAGTCGTTGCTCATCGCGCCGCGGATCCAGTTGCCCTCGATGGTCATCGCGGCCTTCTGGGTGCCGAAGGCCTCGCCACCCCAGCCGGCGTCGACGTCGGGCGCCAGCACCGCCGCGCCGCTGTCGAGCAGCCCCTGGACGTACTCGAGCGCCTCAACGTTGGACGGCTCGGTCGCGGTCGCCTCACCCGTCTCGGGGTCGACCCAGAAGCCGCCGTTCTGCACCAGGAAGGCGCCGACCCGGTCCCGGCCCAGGCCCAGGACGAGCCCGGCCTGGTCGGGGGTGGTCAGCTCCTGTGCGACCGACTCCAGCTCGTCCCAGGTGGTGGGGACGTCCTCGTCGGTGAGGCCCGCCTTCTCCCACGCCGTGGTGTTGATCTGCAGCGCGAGGGTGGAGAAGTCCTTGGGGGCGCAGTAGGCCTGCCCGTCGAGGGTGAAGGAGTCGACGAGGTTGGGGTAGAAGTCGTCGGCGCCCTCCATGTCGTCGAAGTAGGGGTAGAGGTTGCCGGCCTCGGCGTAGTCGCCGAAGACGCCGGCGTCGACGTAGAAGACGTCCGGCGGGTTGCCGCCGGCGAAGCCCTGGGACAGCTGCTGGGCGATGTCGTTGGCGACGACGACCTCGACCTCGTTGCCGCTCTCCTCGGCCCACGCCTGGGCTGCGTCCTCGACCGCCTTGGTCTCCGCGTCGCCGCTGGAGGCGATCAGCACCTGGAGCTCGGCGGGGCCGTCGCCCGAGGAGGCCGGCTCCGAACCCTCCTCCTCGAAGCCTCCGCCGCCGCACCCGGCCAGGGCGAGGGACGAGCCGAGGACCAGCGCGGCGAGGGACGTACGACGACGTCGGGACGAGGGCAACATGGGTGTCTCCTTGCGGTGGGGGTGGGTCAGGCGGGGGATCAGGTAGGGACGTGGAGGACCGGCGGCACCAGCAGCCCGCGGGCGGGGCGGTCGGGCGCCTCGAGCCGGTCGGTGAGCAGGTCGATGCAGAGGTGGGCGGCCTGGTCGATCGGCTGGGCGACGCTGACGAGCCCGAGGGCGGCCGCGACCGGCGTCGCGTCGAAGCCGACGACTGCGGCAGGCTCGCCGCCACCGGCGTGGGCGAGGGCGGCGCGGTGGGCGCCCAGGGCGAGCGTGTCGCTGGCGCACACGATCGCGTCGGGGGCGTCCGGCCTGCCGAGCAGCTCGGTGACCGCCGCCTCCGCGGCGGCCGCGTCGTTGATGCTGTGCGCCTCCATCGGCGCCTCCGCGACCGGTGCGGCGGCGAGCGCCTCGAGCCAGCCCCGGCGGCGGTCGGTCCCGGTGCTGGGCTCCTCGCCGTCGCCGGGCCAGCCGAGGTAGGCGATGCGCCGCCTGCCGCGGTCGAGCAGGTGCCGGACCGCGAGGCCGGTGCCGACCGCTCCGTCCACGTCGACCCAGTCGTGCGGCTCGTCGTCGTGGCCCCACGGCCGGCCGAAGGCGCAGAACGTGGTGCCGTGGGAGCGCAGGTGGGCGGGGCGTTCGTCGTCGGCGCTGGTCGCGGTGAGCACGACCGCGTCGACCGAGCCGCTGAGGACCAGCTCGTCGATGATGGCGACCTCGGCGGCCTCGTCCGCGGGCTGGGCGTAGAGCAGCACCCGGAGCTCCGCGTCCTGCCCGGCCTCGGCGAGGCCGTGGTAGAAGGCGTCGAGCACCAGGCCCGAGATCCCGTCCTGCTGCCGCTCGGCCCGTACGGCGATCGCGTGGGCACGCCGGGTGGCCAGCTGTCGCGCGGGGAGCGAGGGCCGGTAGCCGCTCTCCTCGATCGCGGCCATGACCCGCTCCCGCGTCGCGGCCGCCACCCGCGCCGGGTGACGCAGCACGTTGGAGACCGTCTGCCGGGAGACGCCCGCGCGCGCCGCGACGGCGTCGAGGGTGACGGGCGAGGTGGGTCCCACGGGTGGTCCTCTCGGCTGGTGGGCCCGGGCGGTAGCCGGGGCCGGAGTGAGGCACTACGCTGTTTGAGCGCTCAAACTTTGAGCGCTCAAACCGTAACCCACGTCACACTGCTTGTCACCCCCCTCCGGTCCGGACCCGTTCCCGCCCGGATCCCGCTCCCACCTCGATCGCTCCAGAAGGGCTGCCGATGACGCCGGACGCCGCACCCCAGCAACCGTGGCTGCACGACCTGACCCTCACCCTCGCCGCACCGACACAGGTGTGGTCCGCCGCCGACGGCCAGGTCGGCCCCGGCGGCCTCGCCGGCGTGCACCACGCCGACCTGCGGGTGCTCGACCTGCTGCGACTGGAGGTGGACGGGCGCGAGCCGACGCCCGTCGCCAGCCACGGCGTCCGCGGCGACACCCACGCCTTCGTGTCCGTCCCGCGCCACCTGGGCGACCCCGGCCCCGACCCCACCGTCCGGCTGGTCCGGAGCCGCGACGTCGAGCCCGGGCTGGTGCGGGAGCGCTACACGCTGTCCAGCACGGCCGCCGAGCCCGTGCGGTGCACGCTCGGGCTCCGGGTCGCCGCCGACCTGGCCCCGATGGACGCGGTGAAGGGTGGTGGCGCCGGCACGCGGCGCGCCCCCGTGGGCGTCGGTGGGCACGTCCTCACCTGGGAGCAGGACGCGGTGCGAGCGGTGCTGCGCCTCCCGGGCGCGCACACCGCGGACGAGGGCGACCACGTGCTGGCGACCTGGGACGTCGACGTGGCGCCGGGGGAGTCGGTCACCCACGAGATGCTGCTGTCCCTCGACGCCCAGGGCACCGCCGTACGCGCGCCGCGCACCGAGGCCGGCTGGGACGCCGTCACCGTGACCAGTGCCGACCGGAGGCTGGGGCCGGTGCTCGACCGCAGCCTCGACGACCTGCGCCTGCTGCGGCTGGCCGCCACCGGCGCGGACGGTGTCGAGGAGGAGTTCGTCGGGGCCGGCGCTCCGTGGTTCCTCACGTTGTTCGGCCGCGACAGCCTGTGGGCCGCCCGCATGCTGCTGCCCGTCACGACGGACCTCGCGATGTCGACGCTCCGGCTGCTGGCCCACCACCAGGGCACGCGCACCGACGACGCCACGGCCGAGGAGCCCGGCAAGATCCTGCACGAGGTCCGCTCGGCCGGCTTCAGCCTGGGCGAGGACGAGGGAGTGGGGCGGCACCTGCCGCCCGTCTACTACGGCACCATCGACGCCACCCCGCTGTGGGCGCTCACCCTGCACGACGCGTGGGGCTGGGGTGCCCCGGAGGAGGAGGTCGAGCGGCTCCTGCCCGCGCTCGAGCGGGCGTTGACCTGGCAGGTCGAGCACGGGGACGCCGACGGCGACGTGCTGCTCGAGTACGTCGACCGGTCCGGCCACGGGCTGTCCAACCAGGGCTGGAAGGACTCCGGTGACGCCGTACGGCGCAGCGACGGCTCGCGGGCCAGCTCCCCGCTGGCGCTGGCCGAGGTCCAGGGCTATGCCTATGCCGCCGCGGTGCGTGGCGCGGACCTGCTCGAGGCCTTCGGTCGTCCGGGCGTGGATCGGTGGCGCGAGTGGGCGGAGCGCCTGCGGGCCGAGTTCGCCCGGCGGTTCTGGGTCGAGGACGCGGTCGGGCCGTTCCCGGCCATCGCCCTCGACCGGGACAAGCGCCCGGTGGTGTCCCTCACCAGCAACATCGGGCACCTCCTCGGCACCGGGCTGCTGGACGCCGAGGGGGTCGACGTGGTGTCCCGGCGCCTGGTCGGCCCGGACATGCTGTCCGGCTTCGGGATCCGCACGCTGTCGAGCCGGGCCGCGGGGTACTCGCCCACCGGCTACCACGTCGGCTCGGTGTGGCCTCACGACACGGCCATCTGCCTCGCCGGGCTGGCGGCCGAGGCGCGACCCGAGACCGCGCCCGTGGCCGAGGCGCTCCTCGCCGCGCTCACCGCCTTCGACGGCCGCCCACCGGAGCTCTTCGCCGGTGACCCGAGCTCGCACCAGCCCGTGCCGCTGCCGTACCCCGCGGCGTGCCGGCCGCAGGCGTGGTCGGCGGCCGCGGCGGTCTCCCTGCTCGGCTCGGTGCTGGGCGTGGCACCCGAGGGACGTGACGGTGTCGCTGTCCGTCCGGTGCAGCCCTGGACCTTCGGCGAGACGCGCGTGTCCGGCTTCGGCACCCGCGGTCGTCCCGTCGACCTCGTCGTGTCCACCGACGGGGTCGCAGACGTCGTGTCCCACGGATGACTCGCGGCCGGTGACCTCGTCCCCAGGGGTGTGGGACGGTGGGGGCGCGAGCACGAGACTCGACGACGAATCCGGGGCGGACGGTCCGTCGCGGCACGACGAGGAGGATCCATGACGACGACTCCTGACAGCCCCCTGGGCGACGACGAGATCACCACCGAGGGCACCGACCCGACGGGTGTCCCGGCCGCTCCGGGCGACGCCGACGGCACCGACGCGGACGGCACCGACGGCGACTCGACCGACAGCACCGACGGCGACTCGACCGATGCCGACGGCACCGACGCCGACGGCACGGACGGCGACTCGACCGACGCCACCGACGGCGACTCCACGGACGCCGACGGCACCGACGGGTCCTCCCGCTGAGCGCTCTCGACCGCCTGACGGGTGACGCCCAGACCTTCGTCGACAAGGTCTGGGCGTCGCACGTCCACGTCCATCGCACCGACGCCGCCCTCGGGGCGGAGGTCCTCTCCCTCGCCGACGTCGACCACCTGCTGACCGAGACCGCCATCCGCACACCGGCGGTCCGCGTGGCCCGCAACGGCTCGGTGCTGCCCGAGTCCCCCTTCACCCGCGGCGGCAGCCTCGCCGGCAAGCCCCTCACCGGGCTGGTCGACCCGGTCAAGCTGATGCGCCTGCACGACGAGGGCGCCACGGTCGTGCTCCAGGGCCTTCAGCGCTACTGGACCCCAGTCGGCGACCTCGTCGCCGACCTCGAGCTCGAGCTCGGGCACCCCTGCCAGGCCAACGCCTACCTCACCCCGCCCGGTGCCCAGGGCTTCGCCGTGCACTCCGACTCCCACGACGTCTTCGTGGTGCAGACCCACGGCACCAAGCTGTGGGAGATCCACGGCGACGGCGGCCCGGGCGAGCTGCTGCTCGAGCCGGGCGTCGTGGCCTACCTCCCGACCGGCACCCCGCACGCCGCCCGCGCGCAGGAGGCGGTCTCGCTCCACCTGACGATCGGCATCAACCAGCTCACCTGGCGCAGCCTGCTGCAGCGCGAGGTCGGGCGCCTCCTCGACGAGGTCCCCGACGTGCACCTGCCGGCCGGCTACCTCGACGACCCCGCGCGCCTGGCCGACGGCCTCGGCGACCACCTCGGCGCGCTCGCCGACGCCGTACGACGCCTCGATCCCGCGGCCGTGGCCGGCGACCAGGCCGACCGGTTCCTCAGCGGCCGTCCGCCCCGTCTGCCCGGTGCGCTGCTCGACCGGGCGTCGCTCGCGGACCTCGATGCCTCGTCGCAGCTGCGGCGTCGCGCGGGTCGCCCGTGCACCCTCGCCGACGACGGCGACGTGGTGCGGGTGCTGATCGGCGATCGCGTGCTGCGCGTCCCGGCCCGGGTGCGGCCGGCGCTCGAGCACGTCGCGAGTCATCGTGACCTGACTCCCGGCGACCTGCCGCTCGACCCCGGCAGCGCGCTGGTGCTGTGCCGGCGCCTGGTGCGGGAGGGGTTGCTCGAGGTCGTCCGGTGACGGACTTCCGCTGCGCAGCCGCCAGCCGCGAGCGGGGCGACGCCCTCGCCGGGACCGCCTCCACGGTGCGCGGCTACCTCCTGCTCGAGCACGCCGGGCCCTGGGGGGCCGACGCGTTGCGCGATGCCCGGCTGCCCGACGGTCTCGGGGTGCACCTGCGCGAGGTCGCCGGACGCCACCGGTTCCGGGTGCTGCTGGTGCGTCGTCCCGGCCGGCGTCGTGCCGCCGACGGCGTCCGTCTCTTCGCCTGCCGCGCGGCCGGTCCGGACTCCTGGACCGAGACCACGCTGCTCGACGGGCTCGACGACGTGCGCGACCTCGACCTCGCCCCGCTCGGCGCCGGCCGTTCGCTCGGGCTCGAACCCCACGCCGCCCCCCTGCTCGCCGTCTGCACCCACGGACGTCACGACGCGTGCTGCGCCGAGCTGGGCCGGCCCGCCGCACTCGCCCTGGCGGCCGGCCCGCACGCGGACCGCGTCTGGGAGACCTCCCACGTGGGCGGCGACCGGTTCGCCGGCAACCTGGTCGTGCTGCCGCGGGGCCTCTACTACGGCGGGCTGGACCCTGAGACCGCGATCGCCGTGGCCGAGGCGACCGCAGCCGGCGAGGTGGTCCTCGACCACTTCCGTGGCCGGTCCGACCTGCCGATGGGCGCCCAGGCGGCCGATGCGGCCCTGCGCCGCGACCTCGGTCTGACGGGTCTCGACGACGTGGCCGTCCGTGCGGTGCGCGTCGAGGGTGACCTCACGACCGCGCGGTTCGACGTCGGCGGGCACGGCGCCCGGCAGGTCGTCGTACGCCGGGTGCTGGGGGAGACGGGCCACCGGCTCACCTGCTCGGCGCGGCGCGACAACCCCGTGCCCCGGCACGAGGTCGTCGAGGTCGCGGAGGTCTGAGCGGCCCGACGGTCCGTTTCGCCGACCAGATCGTGCCTAGATAGCCAGCGGCTCGGGGCCAGCCCGTCAGCGGTCAGCCGACAGCCGATAGCCGGTCGGCGAGGTCGGGCCGTCGGCCGCGGGTCAGCCGAGCCGGTCCTTCAGGTCGGGCGCGGGCTGCCAGTCGGCGCGCTCGGCGACCAGGCGCGGCTTGCCGGACTCGGCGGCCTCGAGGTTGCGAGCCGCCCGGTTGGCCTGCGTCTGCTCGCGGTCGGCGACCTGCTCGGCGTCGTGGGCCTCGACCCGCGCCTCGGCGAGCTCGCGGTGCAGGGTCTGCACCTTGCCCGCCTGCGCCTGGATCTCCTCCGGTGGGCGCTCCTCGAGCACCATCCGCTCGAGCTGGTCGAGGGCGTTCTGCTCGCGCCGCTTGAGCTGGTCGACGGTGCGCTGTGCGGCCTCGGCGCGGTCGTTGGCCTGGACCGCCTCCATCGCCTCCTCGGCCGCCTCGCGGCGCAGCTCGCCGAACCTCACCTGGTTGGCGTTGGCGGCGACGAACTTCGCCCGGTCCTTGTCGGGGTGGACCCCGGCGTAGTCGGCCAGCGCCCGGACCAGCTCGCGGGTGCTGGCGCGGCGGGCGTCGCGCAGCTCGATCTTGATCTCGAAGCACTCCTGGTAGGCCTTCCAGTCGGCCTCCCAGGCGTCGGCCTGCTTCTGGGTGGCGTCGCCCGGCAGGGTCTCGACGGGCGGCCAGATCCGGTTGCCGCGGACCTCGAGGCCCTTGCTGGCGGCGAAGGCACGCAGCTGCTCGAGGCCCTCGCGGTGGCGACGCAGCACGTCGGAGTAGGCGTTGATCGCGCGGCCCAGGCCACGCAGGTTGTCGCGGACCGTCGCCGACTCCTCGTGGCGGCGGCCGGCCCGGTCACGGAGCGTGTCGGCGGCCTCGCCGGAGAACACCTCCTCCGACAGCGTGGCGGTGCGCTCGAACCCGTCGACGGCGAGCTCGACCTTGGCGGCGAGCCGGCGGACGGAGTCGCCGTAGGCGTCGACCTTGTCGGGCTCGAGCCAGTGGTAGCCGCAACCGATCGGGTCACCGAACTGCAGCCCGTCCTGCTGGGTCTCGATCCGGTCGACGGCGACCCTCGTCATGGCGTCACCTGGTCGAGCTTCGCGGCCACCCGGGCGGCCGCGCCGACCATGAGGTCGAGCTCGTCGAAGTCGATGATCGAGTCGTCGATGGCGCCGGCGAGGGTGCGGCACTTCTTCGCCACCTGCTCGGCGTCCTCGACCAGGCTGCGCACGCCCTCGACCATCAGGTCGCGCCAGGGGAAGTCGTCGGCGGGGTGGTCGATGTCACCGAGCGCGTCCTTCAACGCCTCGCGTGCGGAGTCCAGCTCTTCCTTGGCGGTCCGCAGCGCCCGCTGGTTGATCGCGATCGGCCTCATGGCGACCTTCTGCCCCGGTGGGGGCTCGGCGAAACGCGACGTGGTGAAACTGTGAACCACCCCGAGGCACCGGTCTGGACCGACCCCTCCCTCAGGGTGGGTCGGGGGGTCGGTAGGCCCGCAGCAGCCGCACCGTCCAGACGACCGTCGCGACGACGTACGCCGCCGTGGGCACCGCGAACGCCCACCACGGTGCACCGTCGCGACCCGTGGTCGCGACCCAGGTCGTCAGCACGAGGGCCCCGGTCATCAGCACGCCGGTGAGCGCGGCGAAGCCCTCGAGGTCGTCGCCGAAGCGGACCCGGAACTCGGCCCGTCGCTCGGGTGCGAACCAGTACTCCTTCGAGCGCCGGGGCATGTTGACCCACGTCCCGTCGCCCGACACCGCCAGCCGGGTCAGCGCCGGCATGGCCACGAGCACGACCAGGCCCATGACGACCCAGAACACGATCGTCGCGGTCCGGGAGGCCCAGTCGTCCGCCTGTCCGCCGGCGTCGAAGTGAGCCGGCACCCGATCCGGCAGGACGAGGGCCGACCACACCAGCACGACGACGTACGCCGAGGTGGTGAGGACGAGCGCGAGACGGCCGGGCCGCACGTCAGACGTGCCCGCTCAGCTGGGCCATCCGCAGCTCGAGGCGGCCGAGGAGGTCGTTGCACGCCTTGTCGGTCAGTCGGGCCGGGTCGGACGACTTCTTGTCGCCGCCCTGCGCGCACACCGGGAGCACGTCGATCGACAGCTTCGCGCCGCCGGCGAGCGCGCGGAGCTCGTCGAGCTTGTCGCCGAAGGGCGAGCCGCTGCCGGGGGAGTAGTAGTCGACGGCCGCCTCCACGTCGTCGGCGAAGAGGTCGGCCTTGGTCACCGCGACGATCAGCCAGGTGGGGCGGTCGCGGCGCACCGCCATGCTGGCGATGCGGTGGGCGGTGATCGACCAGTCCTCGAGCTCGGCGGCCAGCTGCTCCTCGCGGCTCGCCGCCGCGGTGCCGCTCGAGCCGATAGATGAGGCCCTGGCGCTGGTGAA
>CAZDAO010000042.1:0-15384 GCA_964503015.1 uncultured Nocardioides sp.
TCGGCGGGTCCGTCTACGACCCCACCGATGCTGTCGGGAAGCTGCTGTTCAACGTGCTGGCGATGGTCGCTGAGTTCGAGTCAGACCTCATCAGGCTTCGCACAGTCGAAGGCATGAAGGTCGCCAAGGCCAAGGGCCGGCTGAAGGGCAAGCAGCCCAAGCTGAGCCGCAAGCAGGAGGCGCACCTGGTCTCGCTAGTGCACAGCGGCGAGTACAGCACCCTTGAGGTAGCTGAGCTGTTCGGGATCGGCCGATCGACGGTTTATCGCGCCATCGAGCGGCATCGCACCGCTGCGAAGGCAGATCTTGCTGACGCCTCCACACGACGCTGAGCGTCACCTCGTTAGGAGAGTCCAACAAGCGGGTGGCTGCGTCTTGCCGAGCGTGCTCAGAACAAGACTTCGCCGCCGGTCGCGGCAAGGATCTGCGGACGAATTCCAGCTTCGGCCAGGTAGCAGGCGACGGCCGCTGTCTGCTCCACGGTCGCGAAGTGTCCGACCGGGATGCCGGCCTGGCGTCGGGCGATGAAGGCCTCCGGATCCATGCCGTTTGCTGCGGCGAATCGTCGCTGGGCCGAGAACAGCAGTGGTGTGGCGGTGCATCCGGGACAGAGCAACCGAAGTGCGACATCGCCTTGGAGCGCCGTGTTCATCGCTTGAACCCAGCCGGTGAGCGCGAACTTGCTTGCGCAGTATGCGACGTTGTCTCGCTCCGCCCGTAGACCTGCTTGGGAGCCGATCACGACGAATCGTCCTCGGTTCGTGCGGAGCAGGTCGCCAGTTGCCGCGAAGAGCGCCACGACGGAGGTGGCGTTGATCGACATGACCTTGTCCACGAAGTAGTTATCGACCTCGAGCAGCGACCCCGACCCGTCGACGCCGTGTGCGGCGATGATTCGGTCGACGCGCCGGGCTTGGGCCTCATGCGCCAGCCGATGAAGAACGTCGGGCTGTGACAAGTCCCCTGCCACGGGGATGACCTTGCCTTCCTCGAATGCGGTGGCCAGTCCTTCTTCGCGGAGGTCCTGTGCGATGACGTCGTGTCCTTCGGCCAGCAACTGGCGAGCGATGGCTGCACCGATCGCTCCAGCTGCTCCGGTCACGATCGCCGTCATGCCTGAGCTCCCGTCGTCAGGAGGTCGATCGTGGACCCGGCCACGAAACCCGCATCCGGCCGGCCGAGGAAGTCAATCGTCTCCTGAGACGCTTCTACCGACGGTGAACGGACGAGGTTGATGCGCAAGCCGGTTGAAGCGAGCTCCAGTGTCAGCACTCCGGTGATTCCTCTCATCGCCTCGAACAGCGCTTCACGTGCCGCTCGCACCTCGAGGTCCCCATCGCCGGCGTCGACGAGCAGGAGTGTCACGACCGCGGTCGCGGACTCTTCCGAGGTCTGGCGCACCAAGGCTCTGAGTTCGGCGACCAACTTGGTGACGGGCTCTTGCACCATTCGGCCGAACGCCGAGGTCCCCGGGACCGCCTCGTCGATCTGAGGGGTCACCACGAAATGCCGGGGAACCGCTGTAGTCGCTTCCGCCGCCGGTGGCTGATCTGTGGTCATGGTTTTCTGCCCTGTCTCTTGCTTTCGATGGGTGAGCCGGGCGGGGCGCCCGAACGTTCCGGGCGCCCCGCAACGAGTCTCAGTAGCCCTTGTCAGCGAACTCGGAGATGTTCTCCTCGGAGACGATCTCGCCAGGGATGGACACCGTTCCTGAGTCGGTGGACTCACCCTGTGAAGCTTCGACGCCGATGCGGACCGCCTCCGCGCCGATGGCGGGGAAGTCCTGCCACACGGTCGCGACCATCTTGCCGGCCTCGATCTGCGCCATCTCGTCAGCGATGCCGTCGAAACCGACGACCTTGACATCCATGCCGGCGTTCTGGACTGCCTGCACTGCACCTGTGGCGTTCTGCCCACAAGCGCCGAAGATTCCGAGCAGGTCCGGGTTGGCCTCGAGCATGGACTCAGTGGAGGCCAGGGCGGTGGCACGGTCACACTTGCCCGGCAGCTGGGCCACGATCTTGGCTCCGGCGTCCTCGAGCACCTTGCGGCCGGCGGCAATGCGGGCGTCAACGGTGGGGTTCCCGGGGAGGTCCAGGATGCCGATCGGGGCGCCCTTGATGTCCTCGCCGAGCGCGTCGACGAGGGCCTGCGCCACCTGCGAAGATGCCTGCTCCTGCTCCGAGGTGACGTGGGCGACCTTCGCCTCGAAGCTGGGAATGTCGGTGTCGATCATGACGACCTCGATGCCAGCGTCGGCTGCCCGCTGCAGCGTCGGCTGCAACTGTGAGGTCCCGTTGGGAGCTACGGCCAGAACATCGACCCCCTGGCTGATGTAGGACTCGATCTTGGCGATCTGGCCCTGGATGTCGTCCTCGCTGGTACCGCCGTCGATCTCGACGTCGATGCCAAGCGACTTCGCCTCCGCCTCGGCGCCCTCGACGACGCCCTGCCAGACGGGGTTGCTAAGCGTCTTGACGACTACGGCCACCTTCACGGCGTCCTCGGAACCGGACGATGACGCACCGGCATCCCGGTTGCACCCGGAGGCGGCGAGCGTTAACGTCACCGCCAATGCGAGTACTACGGCCTTGCGCTTCATGGTGAACCCTTCCTGTTGGTATTTGAAGTCGGAGATATTGGCGACGTGTCAGGTGGTGGACGCGCCGACGATCATGGAGACGATGCGCTCGTGGTTCTCTGGGGTCGGCTCGCACTCGCCCACTCGACGTCCCTGGCGAAAGACAACGGCTCGGTCCGCGAGGGCCATCACTTCCTCGAGGTTGTGGGAGATGAGGATGACCGAGATCCCTTTTTCGGGGAGCCGCCGCACGAGCTTGACGACGTTGCGTGATTCACGGACGCCGAGGGCAGCAGTGGGCTCGTCCAGGATCACGATCTTCTGGGCGAAGGCTTCGGCGCGTGCCACGGCCACGGCCTGCCGCTGACCGCCAGACATCAAGCCGATCGGCGCGTGCGGGTCGTGCACCCCGACTTCGAGCCGCTTGAGCACGCTGGCAGTGGCGCGCGCCATCTTCTCTTTCCGGATGAAGCCGAAAGGCCCAGCCCATGCGGGCCATGACTCCTCGCGGCCGGCGTAGAAGTTCTCGGCCGAGTTGAAGTTGTCGAAAAGAGCGAGGTCTTGGTAGACCGTCTCGACGCCCAGTTCGCGCGCTTCCTGAGGATTCTTCGGCGCGAACGGCTGACCATCCAGCGTCATTTGCCCGGAGGTGAACTGATGCACTCCGCTCAGGGCCTTGATCAGCGTGGACTTCCCGGCACCGTTGTCGCCGAGAAGCGCCAGGATCTCGCCGCGGTGAAGGGTGAGGCTGACCTTGTTGAGCGCGGTGATAGCACCGAACTGCATCGTGGCGTCTTCCACGCTCAGGAGGACATCGCGGGATGAGGGGTCGTTGCGGGGGGCGGTGTGGTCAGTAGCCGTCATGCGGCTCGTGCCTCCAGGACTGCGAAGTGCCGCTCGAGCCGGGTGCGCATGACGTCGATGCCGACGGCGACCACGACGATGGTGCCGATGGCAACCTGCTGCCAGAAGGACGTCACGTTGAGCAGGTTGAGCCCGTTGCGGATGATGGCGAGGATGAGCGCCCCGACGATGACGTTGAGGATGGAGCCCCGTCCTCCGAAGAAGCTGGTGCCGCCGATGATGACTGCGGCGATGGCGTCCAGTTCGAGGGTCAAACCGGCTGTGGGATAGCCGGCGTTCGTCCGACCGGCGATGACGATTGCGCCGAGCCCTCCGAACAAGCCGCTGATCGCGTATGCCAGGATCAGCACCCCGGCGACGGGAATTCCCGCGCGCCGTGCGGCTTCAGGGTTGCCGCCGACGGCGAAGAGCCACCGGCCAATCTTCGCTCGTGCGCTGAAGATGTAGGCGATCAGCACCAGGGCCGCTGTGAACAGCACCGCGACGGGGATGACACCCACGTAGCCGCTGCCCAGGGTCTGCACCCCGGACGGCATGCCGAGGATCGCCGAGCCGTCGGAGAGCAGCAGCGCGATGCCGGCCGCGATGTTCAGCATGCCCAGCGTCACGATGAACGGGTGTGGGATCTTCCAGGTCACCAGGACGATGCCGTTGATCAGGCCAATTACGAGGCCCGTACCAGCCATCGCCGCTACGACGAGTCCGAAGTTGGCTCCGGAAGCGAAGGCCAGAGCACCGGTGACTGTCGACAGCGATAGCACCGAGCCGATCGACAGGTCGATGCCCTGGGTGATGATCACGAAGAATTGGCCGATACCAAGGATGGCAACCACCGCTGCCTGAGTCCCGACGTTCCCGAGGTTGCTCACTGTGAGGAAGGCGGGCGTCGCGATGAACATGCCCAGCATCAACAGCGCCAGGATCAGGAGGGGACCAAGCTTCACCAACCTGTGTGCAACTTGGATCATCGTCGGCCGTTGAGGGGAAGAACGCCGAGCGCTATTGCCTCCTGTGGACGGGGGTTCCGTCACCGTCTTTTCGGACATGTGTCTCCTTCGAATTTCGCTCTGCAGAGGAGCCCGCTCAATAAAGGACATCTCCACCACTCACTGCCAGGACGGTGGGCGCGGTGCCCCGGGCGTCGCTCAGGTACACAGCGGCGGCTGCGATCTCTTCCGGGAGGCCGTAGCGGCCGAGGGCGATCTGCTCGGCGCGGGCGTGGTAGTACTCGTCCGCAGACATTCCTGCTGCTGCTGCGAACTTCGTCTGGGCTGCCCTCAGAAGGGGGCTCTCTGTGGCGCCCGGGCACAGTGCGTGGAATCGCGTTGTGGCGACGGACTGCGCCATTGAGCGGATCCAGCCCAGCACCGCGAACTTGCCAGCGCAGTAGGCGCTGTTCTCTGCTTCCCCTGTGAGGGCGGCTTGGGAGGCCACGGCGACGAAGGCCCCATGACGGGCAGCGAGCAGATCACTGACCGCCTCGTGAAGAAGTGGAACGGTCTCGCCGTTGACCGCGAGCACCTTGTCGACGAACTCCGGCGTGCAGTCGCGCAGCGCCGCAGATCCGGCAACGCCGTGCGCTGCCACGACCGCCTTCACTTCCTGCTCGTCAGCCAACTCGCGCAGCTCTGTCAGTACCGCGTGCGACCGTAGGTCCCCTTCGACGAAGGTGACACCTTCGACCTCGGGCGACGTCTGCTTGAGGTCCTGTGCGACAACAGCGTGCCCGCGGCCGAGGAAGGCCTCGACGCAAGCGCGCCCGATGGCGCCTTCTGCGCCAGTTACCAGCGCGGTCATGCAGCACCCTCCTGGCGGGGCCGAAGGTCGAGCGTGGAGCCGGCGGTGAACTCGCCACCAGGACCTGACAGGAACTCCAGACCTTCGCTGAGGCTGATGGCGTCGTCATCGCCAACGACGATGGCGTTGAGTGGCCGCAGGTCACCGGCCAGTTCCCGCGTCAGCGACTGCACGATGCCGCGTAATGACTCATACGCCGCTTCGGACAACGCGTGCTCTCCGATATCAATCGGTGCTCGCACGAGCCAGACCACGACATGTGGGTGCACGGACAGTTGGGGCATGGCGTGCCGCAACGCCGCGATGGTCGCCGCAGCTGGCTGGCTCACCCATTGCCTGAACGTGGATCCGTTCCCGAACGGGACGGGGACGGCCTTGATGGTCAACGGTTCATACCGGTCGCCATCCAACGGGATCGGCCTGGCCGGTCGGGCCAGCCAGTCGACGTTGGCGTGTGTCATCTCAGTGCTCCTTGCCCGGGGCGTGCTGACACAGCTCGACCACGACACCCCACGGGTCCCGGCCATAGACCCAACGTCGGCCCGCGAGGGCGCCTGCGGAGATGGTCTGCGGCTCGGTGTTGAACTCCATGCCTTCTTGAAGAAGGAACGCGTAGGCGACGTCGATGTCGGTGACGCTTAGTGCGATGTGGCCGATTCCTGTGTCGCACACCCGGCGACGACCGGTGCCGGTCGGCTCCAGGTACTGATGCAGCTCGACGGTAGAGCTGCCAAGACGAAGGAGCGCTCCGCGCAGCCGGACCCGCTGGCCGGGCAGGCCGATCGCGTCGGAATCGACGTCGGTATCGGCCTCACGTGTCTGTACTTCCGCGCCAAAGGCACGCTGGTAGAAGGCGATGGCGGCCTCAAGATCGGGAACCACGATGCCTGTGTGGTCGAAGTCGAAGACCATCCGGCCCTCGACAGCGGGGCCTGTGGAGGCCGGTGCATCTTCGTCTGGGGCCTCGCCGGCTCGAGGCGTGGGCAGGCCGTCACGTTCCATATCTGTAACGTAGGTCACTGCGCAGGATTGGTCAACCACTTGACCGGTCGACCAATATTGGTCGACCAGTTGACCGGTCGGCCAGCCCGGCGTACGGTGTGACCGCCGCACTCACCAGTTCAAGGAGGCACACGGATGACCACCACTCCCTTCGACGCTGACAAGCTTGATCGCCTTCTCAGTGAGGCCGGCGTCGATGCCGTGGTAGCGACCACGAAGCACAACGTGCAGTACCTCCTCGGCGGATACCGCTACTTCTTCTTCGCCAACATGGACGCCATCGGCCTCAGCCGCTACCTCCCCGCCTTGGGCTACCTGCGTGAGCGACCCGCCGACGCGTTCTACGTCGGCTGCGGGAACGAGGACTGGGGCACGGAGGTCCACGTCCCATGGGTCGCCGACGTGGAGAACTCGAGCTGGTCAAGCCTGGACACGGCCCGCTCCGTGGCACGGGCCTTGCGTAAGCGCGGACTGGGCGAGGCGACCGTTGCAGTCGAACTGGCCTTCATCCCCGCTGACTGCTTGGACCTGCTGCGACACGAGCTTCCCGGCGCCACGTTCGTCGATGCGCAGAAGTTGCTGGAGTCCCTGCGCGCGGTGAAGACGGACGAGGAACTCGCGCTCGTCACTAAAGCCTCCGAAGGCATCATCGACTCGATGCTCGCGACGTTCGATGAGGTCCGTCCTGGAATGACGAAGGCCGAGATCGTTGAGCGCTTCCGTCGCCACCAGACCGACCGAGGCCTCGTCTTCGACTACTGCCTGGTCACCATCGGCCCGTCGCTCAACAGGGCGCCCTCGGACGAGGTGTGGAAGCCGGACACCGTGCTTTCACTCGACAGCGGCGGGATGTACCAGGGGTACATCGGCGACTTGGCGCGCATGGCCGTCCACAACGAGCCGACCGACCGCATGGTTGAGCTCCTCAATGAAGTCGAGGCGGTGCAGCAGGTCGCTCGTACGGTGGTCGCTGCTGGTGCGCGCGGTGCCGACATCTTCGACGTGGCCAATGAGCGGCTCGCGGCGAGCCCGCACCGAGACAACATGCGGTTCGTCGCACACGGCATGGGTCTGATCACCCACGAGGTTCCCAGGCTGACCAACTCTGGACCGGTGCCGTACCCCGCCGACCACGGCGAGCTGCCGCTGGATGCAGGCAACGTGCTGTCCATCGAGACGTGGACCGAAGACCCGGTGGTCGGTTTCGTGAAGCTGGAGGACACCCTCATCGTCACCGAAGGCGGCTGGACCGCTCCCGGGGACATCGGACGCGCCTACACCGTTGTCCATGGGTGAGAGGGGCCAGACGTTGGGGCCGACACTCGTATCGGAGGCTGTCGCCACGGGCTCGACGGTTCGGTCTGGTGTCGACTCCAGTCGCGCTCTGGTGCAGATCAGGACCGCCAACCGAGTCAATCGGGTCTGGAACCTGGTACTCGACGACGACCCCACCGGAACGCAGACAGTTCAAGACGTCCCCGTGCTCACCTCCGCCTGTAGCGACCTGGACCTGATATGGGCGGCCCACCAACCCGGCAATACGACGTTCGTCTTGACCAACAGCCGGAGCATGGAGGAGCGAACCGCCTACGAGCTGACGTACCGGCTTGTCTGCCAGGCGGCTCGGGTAGCCGGTGACCTGGGACTCAGGCTGCGGGTCGTGAGCCGCAGCGACTCCACACTGAGAGGCCACTTCGCCGCGGAGATCGGCGGAGTCCACCGAGCTCTGCGCGAGCTAGGACATCGCTCCGAAGGCACCGTGTTCGTCCCTGCGTTCATCGAAGCCGGACGGGTCACGGTGGAGGACGTGCAGTGGGTCCGCGGCGCTGATCAGTACCAGCCGGCCGCTCGCACCGAGTTCGCGCAGGACGCCACATTCGGTTATGACGAGGTGGACCTGAGGAAGTGGGTTGACCACCGACTCGGGCGACGCGGCTCCTCCAGCATCTCCCTGTCCGAGCTGCGCGCCCTCGATGCCCCGCAACAAGTGGCCCGCCGCTTGGCAGGCCTGGGGCCGGAGGACGTCCTTATCGTCAACGCGGCGGCGGCCGCCGACCTGGAAACGCTGATGCTCGGGCTGCTCCTCCACGAGGACAGCGGGCATCGTCCCGTCATCCGTTGCGCCCCGTCTTTCGTCCGGCTGATCGCTGGTCAGGAGCCAGCCGCTCCGGTACGGACGCTGACCCGGACGACGGGTACGGGGCTGGTGGTGGTCGGAAGCCACACCGCCCTCACAACCGTCCAGTTGGAGCAAGCGCGACGCAACCACCGGCTTCAGACCGTCGAGCTAGACGTGTCACAGGTTGTCGGCGACTCGTCCACCACGCAGCGCGAAGTGCAGCGCTGCACCGAGCAGCTGCTGAACGCGCTGCAGGAAAGCGACACGGTGCTCTACACGAGCCGGGCGCTCGTCACGGAAGGGCAGGGAACCCCTCTGTTGACCAGCAAAGCGGTCGCCGACGCGCTCGTCGACGTCGTTCGCCGCGTCGGTGACCAGCACGAGCTCCGGTACCTCGTGGCGAAAGGCGGCATCACCTCAAGCGACATGTTCGTGCGTGCTCTCGGCGTGCGGCGGGCGCGGGTCCTGGGGCAGATGTTGCCGGGCCTGATCCCCGTCTGGGCACTGATCGACGGGTCCGGCCCGGGACTGACCTATGTCGTCTTCCCCGGCAATGTCGGGGGCGCCGATGCTCTCGACCACACGTTGCGCAGATTGCGAGGACAACATGGGTAGCTCCGGGTGGTCAGACGAGTTAATCCGTGCTCGGTCCGAGGGTCGAGCGGTGGTCGCGGTCAACGTCTACGACGCCGTCGGCGCGAAGGCGGTCGCGACCGCTTCGGCCCGCGAGGAGCAACCCGCCATCATCCAGACCGGCAGCACCGCGTTCACTCTCGCCGGCCGGGCCGCCCTGGTTGCGATCGCGTTGGCGGTGCGTGATTCGACCCAGGCATCCGTGGCCGTTCACCTTGACCATTGCCGCGACTTGGACGACGTCAGATTCTGCCTGGACGCCGGGTACGACTCGGTGATGTTCGACGGCTCTCACCTGCCGTTCGCAGAGAACGTCCGGCTCACCACCACAGCTGCCGCGCTCGCTCACAACTACGGCGCTTGGATCGAAGGTGAGCTCGGAGGGACGGCCGGCGATGAGGACCGATCCTCAAACGCCGCACCTGGCGCGCTGACCGATCCGGAAGAAGCCGCCACCTTCGTCAACGCGACGGGCGTCGACGCTCTCGCCGTTTCCGTAGGGAATGTCCATGGCATCCCGACCGCGCCGACCTCGCTGGCTCTGGACGTCCTCGACGCGATCCACGAACGGGTTGAGGTGCCGCTGGTCCTCCACGGCGCATCCGGACTGGCGGACTGGGAGATTCGAGCCGCGATCACACTCGGCGTCGCCAAGGTCAACATCAACGCCGAGGTGCGGCGCGCCTATCTTGCGGCGCTTCGCGCGTCGTTGGCTGCCTCCCGCTCCGACGACCTGTTGAGCCACATGTCCATGGCATCTGAAGCGGCGTCGATCGCCGTGCGCACGAAGATCCGCCTGCTCAACGCTGACTCCCGGACCGAGGTGAAGGCGACATGACCGCTCGCCAAGCAGAGGAGCAGCCGCTTGCGGCCCGGATCAGAACCGGGGAGCAGTTGCTGGGTCTCATCGTCAAGATCCCCAATCCTGCGCTGGTCGAGGTGGCCGGCCACCTGGGCTACGACTTCGTGCTGCTCGACACTGAGCACGGGTCGGGTGACACCTTGGTGCTCGAGCACCACATCCGCGCCGCGGATAGCGCTGGAATCGACGTCCTCGTACGTGTCGGCGCCAACGAGCCACTGCAGATTCTGCGGGCGCTGGACGCGGGCGCGAAGGGGATCATCGCCCCTCACGTGAACACCCCGTCGGAGGCGGTTTCGGCAGTCCGGGCTGCTCACTACCCTCCTGTCGGTGCTCGCGGGCTTGCCGCATCCACGCGTGCTGGCCGTCATGGGACCGGCAGCCTTCTCGAGCACATCGACCGCGCGCGCCGAGAGACGGCTGTCATTGTGCAGGTCGAGGACGCCAAGGCCGTCCAGCACGCCGCAGCAATCAGTGCCACGGCCCACGTCGACGCCGTGTGGCTCGGCCCCGGCGACCTGTCGATGTCGCTGGGGCATCCCGGCGACCTCGCTCACCCGTCAGTCGCCTCCGCGATCGACCGCATCGTCGACGGTGTCAACGCGGCGCCGCACGCTGCGCTGTGCGTCGTTGTGGACCACGAGAAGGACGTCCGGTACTGGCGGCAGCGCGGTGCCTCAGTCGTGGTCTTCGTCGCCTCCAACGTTCAAACCGCCCGTTTTCGCGAGCTTCTGGCGAACGCGCGCGCGGAAGTCCCATCCGATTGGCCCGCTATCGACCCGAGAGAGGTCTCATGAACACCCAGAACGCCATTGATCCTGTTGTCACCGGAGTCGACTCGAAGAAGATCCTCGACCGTTTCCGGCTCGACGGCAAGGTCGCGCTGATCACCGGGGGAGGCTCCGGGATCGGGCGCGCGTTCGCTCACGCGCTCGGCGAGGCCGGCGCCAAGGTCGCGATCGTCGACCTCGACGGCGAGCGTGCAATGGCGGTCCGCGATGAGCTGCAGGCCAAGGGAGTCGAGTCTCACGCGGTCCAGTCGGACGTCTCGGAGCCCCGCGCCATCGAGAACTTCGTCACCGAGACCGTGGAAGCCCTCGGCGGGCTGCACATCGGCATCAACAACGCCGGCGTCAACCCGAACGGCCCGGCCGAGGAGACCACACCCGAGCAGTGGGATCGAGCGTTCACGCTGAACACTCGAGCTGTGTTCCTGGCATGCCAGGCCGAGGCGCGGGTGATGTTCGCGCAGGGTTACGGCAAGATCATCAACACGGCGTCGATGGCTTCGCTCATCGTTCCTCATCCGCAGAAGCAGGTTGCCTACAACGCGTCTAAGGGCGCGGTTGTGACGCTGACCAGGACTCTCGCGGCCGAGTGGGCTGACAGAGGCGTGCGAGTGAACTGCATGTCCCCTGGGATCATCCGCACGCCGCTCATCGACGAGTCACCCGACCTGGCCCCGCTCGTTGACCGGTGGATCGGGGACATCCCTGCGGGGCGGCTCGGGGACGTCACAGATCTCCAGGGCGGGATCGTGTATCTGGCCAGTGAGGTCTCGGACTATATGACAGGCCACAACCTGGTCATCGAAGGAGGCCAGACGCTCTGGTGAGCGTGGCGGGCACCGCCCCGGGACGTCGGATGTCACAATAGGTTGGCCGGTTGACCGTTTGGCTTGGAGGTATGAATGTCCACACCCGCCCCACTGCCGCGGAATGCGCTTCAGCAGCGTGAACCGGCCAACGTCGAGCTCACTCGAGAGCTCATCAACTACCTGTCCCAAGACGACATCCGACCAGGACAGAAGCTCCCGGGGGAGCGAGCACTGAGCGAAGCGTTGGGGGTGGGGCGGGCGGCCCTGCGGGAAGCGATCAAATCGCTGATCTTCCTGGGGCTGCTTGAGCAGCGGCAGGGGGACGGGACCTACCTGTCGCGCGGTCAGTCGGACCTCCTCCCTCGTGTGATCGAGTGGGGTCTGCTGCTCGGTCACCACGACATCGCGGAACTGGTTGAGGCACGTCAGCACCTGGAGGTCACGCTGGCCGGACTAGCCGCGCAAAACCGTGATGAGGAGTCCCTCGGCCGCCTGCGCGCCCTCGCCGAGGCGATGCGCAACGCTAACGACGACTACGAGCGCTACATCGACGCGGACGTGGAGTTCCATCTCGAGATCGCCAGGGCCAGCGGGAACAGCGTGCTCGCCGGCGTCTTGGCCAACATCCGGTCGTTGCTGCAGGTGTGGACCACCCGCGTGATCATCGCTGCGCAGGAAACGGAAACGTCGCTCGCGATGCACCTCCCGGTGTTCGACGCTATCGAGGCGCGCGACGTCCCGGCCGCCCGGACGGCCATGGAAGCGCTGATGGAACGGGCCAGCCGACGCTTGCGGGCCACGGTGGACGGGGGAGCCACCCCGCAAGCACTGGACGGCCTCTAGTCGCCGGGCCAGGCCGATCCAAGGCCCCAGCCGTGTCGAGCCCGGCGAGGAGCCGGCGCCGTTGGAAGCGGGTTGACCTAGAAGGAGAGAACAGAATGATCGTCTGGTCCAACGCGCACGAACTCAGCTCGCCGACCGCCGACGGGGCTCCCAGCGGGCGCACATGGGCGGGCGTCGCAGACGTCCGGGGTCGTGCCTGACACAGCCGCCGCAATGGACTGACAAGGGCGAGGCGACGCCCTGCGCCTACCCAACGCACTGCGGGCGCCTGCCCGCTGCTTCAAAGCACGCTCCTGCGCTCGCACTACATGCCGACTGTGCACCACTCGCAACGTTGACGGGAGACGCCATGTCCATCTCGGCGCAAGGACATCCGCCCAAGCGCACCGTGAAGTGAACGACGACTCGTGGTGGCGCCAAGCCGTCATCTACGAGGTCTACGTGCGCAGCTTCTCCGACGGGAACGGCGACGGCATCGGCGACCTCGCCGGCGTACGGGCACGACCGTCCTACCTGCATGACCTCGGAGTCGACGCGATCTGGTTCACGCCGTGGTACCCCTCGCCCATGGTCGACGGCGGCTACGACGTCACCGACTACCGCAGCATCCACCCGGCCTACGGGACGTTGGAGGAAGCCGAGCTCCTCATCTCCGAGGCCATGGAACTGGGGCTACGGGTCATCGTCGACGTCGTTCCCAACCACGTGTCAGACCAGCACCGCTGGTTCCAAGAGGCGCTGGCGGCTGAGCCGGGGGCCCGGCGCGTGACCGGTTCTGGTTCCGCCCAGGCAAAGACTCCGGGTCGGAACCACCCAACGGGTGGCGGTCGTACTTCGGCGGATCTGCGTGGACCCGCAGGAGCAACCCGTGTCGGCGGCGCCTGAAAACTGACCCCGTATCGACGGTCGAAAACTGACCCCCTCCGAGACCCTGTCCTCACCAGTCGTGAGGCAGGGGGACGAGGAGTGTTGTCAGTGGAGGATTGGGCTGAGATCCGTCGGCTGCACAAGACCGAGGGGTTGCCGATCAAGATGATCGCCAGGACGTTGGGCGTCTCGCGGAACACGGTGCGCGCCGCGCTCGCGTCCGAGGGGCCGCCGAAGTACGTGCGGAAGCCGACGGGGTCGGCGGTGGATGCGTTCGAGCCCCGCATCCGCGAGCAGCTGCAGGCGTTCCCGACGATGCCGGCCACGGTGATCGCCGAGCGGGTCGGCTGGACGCGTGGGATGACGGTCTTCAAGGAGCGCGTCCGCGAGCTGCGGCCGGCCTACCTGCCGCCGGACCCGGCATCACGAACAACCTATGAGGCCGGGGAGCTGGGCCAGTTCGACTTCTGGTTCCCCGACATCGAGATCCCGGTCGGCTACGGCCAGACCCGCACCGCGAAGCGGCTGCCGGTGATGACCACGGTGACCGGCTACTCACGCTGGGCCGGCGGGCTGTTGATCCCCTCGCGCGACGCGCGGGACCTGTACGCGGGCTGGTGGCGGCTGCTGTCCGAGCAGCTGCTCGGTGTGCCGAAGACGCTGGTGTGGGACGGCGAAGCCGCGGTCGGCCGGTGGCGTGCCCGCCAACCCGACCTCACCGTCGACTGCCAGGCGTTCCGCGGGGTTCTGGGCGCGAAGGTGGTCATCTGCAAGCCCGCCGACCCCGAAGCCAAGGGCATGCTCGAGCGGCTCCACGACTACCTCGAACGGTCCTTCCTGCCTGGGCGGACCTTCGAGTCCCCGCAGGACTTCAACACCCAGCTGGCCGGGTTCTTCACCAAGGCGAATGCCCGCAAGATGCGGGTCCTCGGCTGCACGCCCGGTGACCGGGTGGCAGCTGACCGGGCCGCGATGCTGCCACTGCCGCCGGTCCCGCCCGAGGTCGGCTGGCGCCAGTCCCTGCGGCTGCCGCGCGACCATTACGTGCGCCTGGATTCCAACGACTACTCCGTGCACCCCGCGGTGGTCGGGCGGCGGATCGAGGTCCACGCCGACCTGGACCGGATCTGGGTCACCTGTGAGGGCGTGATCGTCGCCGACCACGCACGGGTGTGGGCCCAGCACCAGACCATCACCGACTTCGAGCACACCGTCGCCGCCAAGCACCTGCGCCACGGCCGCGCAGACTTGCTCCGCCCGGTCACGGACGCCGCCACCGGGGAGGAGCTCGAGATCCGCTCCCTCGGCTTCTACGACCGAGCACTCGGCCTGGCCGACGAGGAGGTGTCCTGATGGCCACGAGGTCGACCACGAAGCCGAAGACCGGCCGGGATGTCACCAGTGAGCTGGAGTACCTGACCCGGGCGTTGAAGGCACCGACACTGCGGGAGTCGGTCGAGCGGCTGGCCGAACGAGCCCGGGAGGAGTCCTGGACACATGAGGAGTTCCTCGCCGCCTGCCTGCAACGCGAGGTCGCTGCGCGTGAGACCCACGGCGGCGAGGGACGGATCCGCGCCGCACGGTTCCCCGCCCGCAAGTCGTTGGAGGACTTCGACTACGACCACGCCCGCGGCTTGAAGCGGGAGACGATCGCGCACCTAGGCACCCTGGACTTCGTCGCCGCCAAAGAGAACGTCGTGCTCCTCGGCCCACCCGGCACCGGGAAGACCCACCTGGCCACCGGGCTCGCGATCCGGGCCTGCCAGGCAGGGCACCGGGTCCTATTCGCCACCGCATCCCAGTGGGTCGACCGGCTCGCCGAGGCCCACCACGCCGGCCGGCTGCAAGACGAGCTCCGCAAGCTCGTGCGCTACCCGGTGCTGGTCATCGACGAGGTCGGCTACATCCCCTTCGAGCCCGAGGCAGCCAACCTGTTCTTCCAACTCGTCTCATCCCGCTACGAACGCGCCAGCCTGATCGTCACGTCCAACAAGAACTTCGCCCGCTGGGGAGAGGTCTTCGGCGACGACACCGTCGCCGCAGCCATGATCGACCGGCTCGTCCATCACGCCGAGGTCATCGCCCTGAAGGGCGACTCCTACCGCCTGAAGAACCGAGAGCTCGGCCGCGTCCCCGCGGCCGTCAACGAAGAGAACTAGAGACCGAGGGGGTCAGTTTTCAACCGACGGAAAGGGGTCAGTTTTCGACCGCCGTTGACA